>CAYWYG010000016.1:0-18370 GCA_964462335.1 uncultured Candidatus Saccharibacteria bacterium
CGAAGGCGAGACGATTTGCTCTGTCAGTGAACTGAGCTTACCTGGTGCGCACAATATCGAAAATGCCTGTGCCGCCATCTCTGCTGCACGCGTCTTTACGCTAGACAATCGAGCCATCGAAAAAGGTCTTCGCGTATTCGAGGGCCTGCCACATCGTTTGAAATTCATCCGCGAGATCGATGGGGTCAAATATTATGATGATAATTATTCATCGGCACCCCTTGCAATCAAGGCCGCGATCTATGCATTTGATGTGCCAGAATTACTCATTTGCGGTGGATACGATCGTAAACTAGATTTTGATAGTCTCGCGAAATCTATTGTTGCAAAAGGCAATGTCAAACGAGTCATCGTCTATGGTCAGACCAAGCACAGGATTGCGGAGGCGCTACGAGCAAATGGTTATACGGCGATTGATCTTGCGACGATTGACGATCTAAACCTTGTTGTTAAAAAAGCTCGTTCTTTGGCCGATAAAGGCGACGTTATAATTATGAGTCCGGGATGCCCAAGTTTTGATATGTTTAAAAACTTTACCGAACGCGGTGAAAAATTTGTGAGTATTGTAAATAGTCTATGAAATATAAGCCACACTACAAAACATTTATATTTGAGGGCTACAATTTTGATGAAAGCGCTGGCATTGCCTCATTTAGCTACTGTTTTGACAATGAGCGGCGTTTCATCGAACAGGTGCAGTTTGATGTCATTGACCACTATGACAAAGCAACCCTCAATAGGGCATTATGGCTTGGTTTTTTGGTGCTTGGAACATCATATTACAAATGTTTTCCGACGCCAAATGTTGATTTTAACGAACGTAAATTGTCGCCGCTGGATGTTGAGTTACTCGATGGTGCTTATCATGATGGGCTGAGCCAGTTTGTGTTCGAAAATGGTTTGACGCCAGAAATCCTGCCGATATTTTCAGCCAATTCTAAAGATGCGGCTGAAAATTATCGCGGCAAAGGCATACTGCTGCTTCAGAGTGGAGGCAAAGACTCACTGTTACTAGCGGAGATGCTCAAAAGCAGCGGGTATCAGTTTGAGACTATATACATATCGTCCAGCGATAGTTACCCGTCTGTTATTAACACGATTCAGGATCGGCCGCCTCGTGTGATCAAACGTATGATTGACCGCCAGGCAGTAGCGGCAGCTATCAAAGATGGCGGTTTAAACGGTCACGTTCCCGTAACATACATTTCTTACGCACTGGCTTTGATCGATGCTATTTTGCATGGAGAAAATATCGTGCTTGGTGCAGTCGGACGTGAAGGTGCTGAGGCACACGAGCATATAGACGATTTTGCGATAAACCACCAGTGGTCCAAGACATGGGAGGCTGAACAACTCTTGGCGCGTTTTGTTGCCGGACGCATATCGTCAACTATCAGAATTGGCTCGCCTTTGAGGGCCTACTCCGAGCTGCGTATAGCGGAAATGTTTGTCGAGTACTGCTGGGGCAAATATGGCCATGTGTTTTCATCATGTAACGTCGCCAATTATGCGCAGGGGCAAGCCAACAAAGAGTTGAAATGGTGTGGGGAATGCCCGAAATGCGCCAATAGTTTCTTGCTGTTTGCGCCGTTCATTGAACCTGCTGAGCTCACGAGCCTGTTTGACGGCAAAAATCTCATCAAAGATTTGAATTTGGCGGATACATTCAAAGGTCTCCTCGGCATTGATAACGTCATGAAACCATTTGAATGTGTCGGTGAGACCAGAGAACTACGGCTGGCCTATCACATGGCACGTGACCGCTATGGGGCCGATGTCTATTCGCTGCCATTTGATGTGGCGGTGAGTGATTTTGACTACCGCGCACTCGGTCCTCGCCAAGATGGCCTCATACCATTGATGTGATGTTACAGCCTATCTTATCAAACAAATACTATATAAATTCTTCTCTCCTGACCCACACTCATTCTCTGACACACCACCAAGTCCTCACTCCTCCCAAGACTGTTTACTTCTTTATGCGATCGCATAAAGAAGTAAACACTTTGATGAAGTTAATAGTGAAGTCTGCTGCAACTCCATTGATCTACGGAAACATGTAAAACTTTGCACGACAGCGTTGACGACAATCAGTAAGTAGTATTCACCTTATACTTCATACCTCATATGCCATACTGCTGATATACTAATCATATGCAACCGCTAGTGAAACGGGCAGGTGAACTCAAAGTCTCGGTCGACGAGGCGTTTTTGCAGTTGAATATTGCTGCGAAGGCTGAGGAGCTGGCGTGGATTGATGCGCAGCTGGCGGAGAGTGACGTTTGGAATAATTTGGAGCGGGCGCAGCTCCTCAGTAAACAGGCTGCCAGCATGCGTAGCAGCATCGAGCCGTGGCAGACACTCAGGGCGCAGGCGAGCGACATCGCCGAGCTGATGACGATTGGCGATGAGTCGATGACGCGCGAGTTTGACGAACAAATGAGCGCGCTCGAGCACGAACTGGCGCGACTCAAAAAAGACCTGCTGTTTCAGGGTGAGTACGACGACCACGCGGCGATTGTGAAACTAAGCGCCGGCGTCGGCGGGACAGATGCGCAGGATTGGTGCGAGATGCTGGAGCGTATGTACCTCAGGTGGGGTGAAAAATCGGACATGAAAACAGAGATGATCGAGCGCAGTCCAGGTGAAGAAGCCGGTATCAAATCTGCCACCTATAGTTTTAGTGGCGCCTACGCATACGGCAAGTTACAGTCCGAACATGGCGTGCACCGGTTGGTACGCCTCAGCCCATTTAATTCGGACAACTTGCGCCAGACGAGCTTTGCGCTGGTCGAGATAATGCCCGAAATCGATGCGCCCGACGAAGTGCAGGTCGATGACAAAGACCTTAAAATTGATGTCTATAGAGCGGGTGGTCATGGCGGGCAGAGTGTCAACACGACCGATAGCGCGGTGCGTATCACGCATATCCCGACCGGCACCGTCGTCGCTATCCAAAACGAACGCTCGCAGTTACAAAACAAAGAAACCGCCATGAAGATACTGCGTGGCAAGCTTGCCCAGATGCAGCTAGAGCAACATGCCGAAACGCTTGCTGACCTGCGCGCAGGTGAGTCAGCTAGCTGGGGCGCCCAGATCCGCAACTACGTCATTCATCCCTACCAGATGGTCAAAGATACCCGTACCAAATACGAAGACAAAGACACTGCCGGCGTCCTCGACGGCAAAATCGACGGTTTTATCGACGCCTATCTTGAATTACATTCTACAGATTAACCACACTCACGAAGAAGTTTTCTGATGTTCATTATGATGATAGATGTAGACGATATACTCTGGCTTATCGCCTACGTCGGCTTTAGAGGTAACAACCGCCACGTATGAGCCCATTCTCGCATCATCTACTTCTATTTTGAGACTATAATCATCATCGGTTAAAATTGCTTCAGCAGATACAGTTGATGCGTCTGAAATAATCTGCACTATGTCATGAGGTGTGATGATACCAAATTGCTGTAGTGAGTCGATTGCTGCGTGCCTAATCTTTACGTCCGGCCTAGCTCCCAGCTCCTTCATAAGTTTGCCTAGGTCTTGTTGACGATGGATCGATACCATTCTGCCTTTAAAGATCACAGCATCGCGATATTCGGCCGTCTCTTGCTGCGTGATCAGCATAGGGTTGGAGTCTAGCTTGTAGAGTGATGCGAGCGATTCTATTTCTGCGAAGAGCTTAGGACTATTCAGCGTCGAATGGATAACAGTTGCCATACGGGCACTAATAAGGGATGATGTCAGCGCCATGTGCAATAATTTGTCTTCGGCCTCATCAAAGCCGTTGAATATATCAGTCATCGACGAGCGTACTATTGTACCGATGCTCGCAACTTCTCCAAATAGATGATAGGCGATATCTAATCGAAGATCGCCGATAACAAGCTCAATAAACTTCGTATAGAATTTCTTGGCCGTAGACGTCACGTCTTCATTTGGGCTAATTTTGTCCTGCAGCTCTCGTAGCGCCCCGCACATTGCAGTATCTAAGATCTGATATTTTTTGTCCGATAGTAGGCTATTTATATAGTCTAGCGCACTACTGGACATTTTTTCATCCACCATTGCGGAATACCGTTCGATGGTGTCTTGGCCGAGATGTGCGCCTGCAATATTCAATAAGCGGTCACTCAGTTTTTTTGGCACATATGGAACATTGTGCGCGCTACCGAAATTTGCTGCGATCAGCGCACCGTACGCCAATAAAGCTCTCGAGCTCATACTATCTGTACACTCGTCATACACATTTAGATAACTATCGATAAATTCTTGCACAGAACGCTCATATAATTCTGCGACATTGATTTCGTCAGGAAATAGAGTTTGGAGATGCAGTAACACAGAGAGCTCATAACCAGGGTCGAGAGCATGCACAATATCATTGAATATGTCACTATCATCGATAGGCGGATCTCCTATGCCCAGTGGCTCGCCATGAGCAGAGTCTAAGTCGATAACTCCTCCTAGCGCGGTTGTGTTACCGTACACGGGGAAGCGGTGTGCGATTCCGATTTGATGGAGGCGAGCCAAATGAGTTCCGCGCAGTTGCGGAAGAAGCGATGAGAAGTAATAAATCATATCATCAACCCGATTCGCATCCAATGCGTGAAATTCTGGATCAGTTTTGTGAGTGAGGTTATACACGCGAAAAATTCTATGAAGTCGCTTCTTGACGTCATTCGCAGTTTCATCAGTCGAGAAGTCCCATGGCCTGTCGCCAATTTCCATCGCTCTCGCAGTGATGTAGAACTTCATAGGCATGATAGCCCGACGTACGGTCGCGGCTTTCTCGTCACCTAGTCCGCGTATCGCGACCTCTACTAGCTTGCGTTTGTAGTCATCTTGTGTGAGACGATCATGCTCACTGCCATTGAATGGCATTTCTGTTGGCTCGAAGAATCCGACGATCCACTCAGTTGGTATATTATGCCGTCTGAGATACTGAGATGCTAGGGCGACCCTGTACAATGCATCACCCTCTTGAAGACCATACGGTATGAAACCCGAGGGGGCAGTAGCTGATGGTACAACCTCTGCCTTTGTAAAATTATTACCCTTCAAAGTTACGGACGTGTAGGGGTTTCCGTAGCTGTCCTCCCATAACGCAATCGGGCGTTCACCGTTTCCTATCTCATAGGATCGCGCATGAAGTGGACTAATCTGTGAAAGTGGTATCGGGTGGTTAGCTGATGTTTCGAATACAATACCCGGAATACTAGTGTGCGACAAGTCAAAAGGGAAGCCTTCTCGATCAAGCGGGCTTCCTTGTACGTCGTGATGGACGATGACATCGACGGGAGTCGTAACCTCAGTCATTGATGTATTATTTTGTCATAAAAACGTATATAAATCAAATATACTCTGTCATCATCTATTACACAGTGTTTTTCGACAAATGCCTCATCGTTTTTCAGTAGTTTTTTATGCTGTATAATGGTTACAGTAATGATCTTGCTGGATAGGGTAACGAAGACGTATAGCAAAGACACAGAGGCGGCGCTAAGCCGGATCAGTTTGCATATCGAGCCCAATGAATTCGTGATTCTCGTCGGGACGAGCGGAGCGGGCAAGAGCACCCTCCTCAAGCTCCTCACGCGCGAAGAAAAACCGACCAGCGGCAAGATCGTCGTCGGTGGTATCGACTATGACACGCTCAAAGACAAGCATATCCCGCTATTACGACGTAAAATCGGCGTCGTCTTCCAGGATTTCAAACTGCTGCCGCAGCGGACGGTGTTTGAAAACATCGCCTTTGCACTTGAGATTGCTGGTATGACTAACCGTGAGATCCACAGTACCGTGCCGAAAGTCATCGACCTCGTCGGCCTCAAAGGCAAAGAAAACAATTATCCCCGCGAACTCTCCGGGGGTGAGCGTCAGCGTGTCGCGATCGCTCGTGCGATTGTGCGGCAGCCCAAGATACTCATCGCTGACGAGCCGACGGGCAACCTCGATCCAAAGCACAGCTGGGATATCGTGCGCTTGCTGGAGAAAATCAATCGCTATGGCACGACTGTGCTCCTCACCACGCACAATGTTGAGATCGTCAACAAACTCAAGCGCCGTGTGATCACGCTCGATCACGGGAAAATTACCAGCGATCAAGCGACAGGGAGTTACAAACAATGAGCAAGTCTGCCCAAAAACCTACTCAGACAAAGATCCGCGAGACGAAAGCGGCGCGACGCCGCTATCTGACGTGGGTACGTATGCTACGATATGGGGTCAACAACTTTACTCGTAATGCATGGTTGACGACGGCCGCTTCCGCAGTGATGACTATCACATTACTTGTGATATTGACAACGCTACTTGCGCGTACGTTATTGACTGAGACGGTGACAAAGCTTGTGCGCGAAGAAACGAAGCCATCGATCTACTTGCGAGGTGATGTATCAGATGCAGAGGTTGCCGATATACGCAAAAAAATCGAGCAAATTGACAACGTGACACATATTGACATCGTGACATCTGACGCGGCGCGCAATGATTATGTGACGAAGAACAAGGTTACGGATGTCGAAGAACTTCAGGCTCTTGCAGAGTCGGGCGTCACCCTTCCGGTGATATTGACTATGACGCTTAAGAACACCAATGACATATCGGCATTGCAAGATATCATTAAAAATGATCGACTTGTTGTCGCAAGCCTCTCTGAAGATGCCGACCAGCTTAACAGTACAAACCGTGATGCAATTGGCACGCTCAATGAATGGGCGCGTACCTCTGAGCGAGTTGGCTTTGTTGCGACGCTATTGTTTACTGCGATCTCAATGCTGATCGTTTTTAATACCATAAGCATGGCGATCTTTAACCGTAAAGATGAGATCGATATGATGAAGCTTATTGGCGCCGACAAGAGTTTTATACGTGGGCCATTTGTCGTTGAGGCGGTGATGTATGGGTTCTTTGCCGCGTGTATTGCAACAGGGATAGGCTACTTTGCACTCGTGACATTTCGCCAGCGGATTGCCGATTACGGTATCGCGATCGATGAATTGATGCCGAAACTCATCATGTTTTTGCCGATTATCCTGACGGGCGTTATCGTGCTGGGTGGACTCATCGGCATGATTTCGGCTCGCCTCGCAGTACGGCGATATCTAAAAGTCTAGCGCTACATGCGCTATTGACGTAGCTAGGAGCGCTATGGTACTATATGGAAAACCAATGAAACAAAAACCCACCATATACCGGCTACGTTCACTGGTTACACGCACTATTGTTGTCGGCGTTTCTTTTCTCGTGGCGACCGCACCATTTTCTGTTTCGGCTGATAGGTTTGATGATCAGATCAAGGGGATAGAAGGGCAGATCACCAGTTTTCAACAGCAAGCGGCTGAATTACGCGCAAAAGCAGCTACATTACAAAACGCGCTCGATGCCATTCTTGCTGAAAAGAATGCTCTTCAGGCACAAATAGATCTCAATCAAGCAAAGTTTGACAAACTCAGCGCCGATATACAGGCAAATGAGGAGAAATTGTCCCGTCAGAAACGGATGCTCAACAAGACAATTATTCAGATCTATACCAACAGCAATACGTCACCCATCGTGATGCTTGCAAGTACCAAAAATGTCAATGAGTACGTCACTGCTCAACAAGTACGCGGTTCAGTCCGCGACCAGATGAGGACGGCGATGGAGCAGGTAAAGAAGATTAAAGCCGAGCTGACCGAGCAGAAGACGGCGGTTGAACAGGTACTGAATGACCAAAACCAACAGCGTCAGGTGCTGGCGGCCAAAGAAGCCGAACAGGTGGAATTGGTCAATCAGACGCGTGGTGAGGAAGCCACCTATCAAAACATGATCGCGACGAAAAACAGTGAGATCAGTGGGCTGCGTGCGCTGCAAGCCGCTGCCAACGCTGCCGCTGCGCAGACATACAATGTCCAGAATCTTGTGGCTGGCGCGAGTTGTGCGAGCTCGGGATATCCGGCGATCTGGTGTGATTATCCGATGGATACAATTGTTGATACCTGGGGCATGTACAACCGAGAATGTGTGAGCTATACCGCGTGGCGCGTGGCAAAAAGCGGTCGTCATATGCCGTATTGGGGTGGGCGAGGTGACGCAAAGATGTGGCCAGGCAGCGCGACGCAAGATGGTATACCGATCGGGTCCGAACCTCGCGTCGGTTCGGTTGCGATTATGTACGGCGGTGCGTATGGTCACTCGATGTACGTCGAGCGCATCAATGGCGATGGTAGCATTCATGTCAGTCAGTTCAACTGGGGCGTACGCGGCGAGTACAGCGAGATGGATATCAATCCTGCTGGGCTCACGTTTGTTTATTTCTAAAAAGTTTTCAGTTTACTATAAATCGTTTGCAAGCTCTGGTATCATAGGTATAACGCTTATTATTGGAGGGATTGTCTGGACATGTCATCATTTGAAGATCCAGTCGGCCGCAAGCCGTCTGTGACATCATCACACATCGCCGTGCTGCTTGTCGCGATTATCGTTGCGTTTATTGCCGGTACGCGATCCGACGTGCTCTTTGCGCGGCTACAGGGGCAAAAGGTTTCGACGGATTCGCTCAATCTTGCATCAGTTCAGGATCTGTATCGGACGCTTGACGCGAACTATGATGGGACGATCGACAAACAAAAACTCATCGACGGGGCAAAAAAAGGCATGGTGGATGCGATAGGGGACCCGTATACGGTCTATTTCACCGCAGCCGAGGCAAAGGAATTTCTCAGTGATCTTGAGGGGACGTTTGAGGGTATCGGGGCTGAGCTCGGCAAACGAGACAATGCGTTGACCGTGATTAACACTATAGATGGCAGCCCAGCGAAAAAAGCAGGCTTATTGAGCGGGGATATGATCGCCAAGGTCAACGACGAAGAGACGAATAATTGGTCAGTCGAACAGGCGGTCAAAAAAATTCGTGGTGAAAAAGGGACAACCGTCAAACTTCTCATTGTTCGCAAAGGTCAGGACAAGCCTCTTGAGATTGCGGTTGTGCGAGATACGATCACTGACCCAAGTGTAAAAACAGAAGTGACGAACGACAATATCGGCATCATTCGGATCACCCGGTTTGGGCAGACTGATACAGTGAGCCTCGCACGGGCGGCTGCACTAGAATTTAAATCAAAAGGCGTCAAAGGTATCATTCTCGACCTGAGGGGCAATGGCGGCGGATACTTGCAGTCGGCAGTCGATGTCGCAAGCCTTTGGATGCAGGATAAAGTTGTCGTGACTGAGCGCACGGGCGGGCACGTGACTAATTCACTGAGGACCAGTGGTGATGCACCGCTACGCGGTATGCCGACGGTCATACTTGTCAACAATGGTAGTGCGAGTGCAAGTGAAATCTTAGCTGGTGCGCTAAGCGACAATGGCGTCGCCAAACTTGTCGGCGAAAAGACGTTTGGCAAAGGCGTCGTTCAAGATGTCAAAGATCTCAAAGATGGGGGGAGCTTGAAGGTGACGGTTGCAAGCTGGTACACGCCAGCGGGCAAAAACATCAGCAAAGAAGGCATCACCCCTCAAACTGTTATAGCGATGAGTGATGAAGATTATGCAGCTGGCCGCGATCCGCAAAAAGACAGAGCGCTCGAGCTACTAAAGTAACTCGAACTCACCGTACGCGTCGAGTTCTCAAGGGGCGGGCTGTCACGTCCCGCGACCCCGGAACTTCACAGTCGGCAACCGAAATAAATCCGATTACATAGGCTCCCTCCCCCTAAAGGCTTCGCTCTCGCTCGCTAGCACCTGACGGTGCTGAATGGTGGTGATTATGTCGAGCCGGGGTTAAAGTAGCTATCGAATATCGAAATTCCAGCGTCGACATGGTATTATAAGCGTATGCAGAAAAAAATTCTTCTTGTCGAAGACGATACAGTTTTGGCTGGCGTCTACAAATCTCGCCTCGAGCTAGAGGGTTTCACTGTCGAGCATGTTGCCAATGGTGAGCTCGCACTCAGTAACGCAATCGAGTTCAAGCCCGATCTTATCTTGCTCGACGCCATGATGCCCAAGATCAACGGCTTTGATGTCCTCGACATCCTGCGCAATACGCCAGAGACCATGAATGTCCGCGTCATCATGCTGACGGCGCTCAGCCAGCCCAAAGACAAAGCCCGCGCCGAAGAACTCGGCGCAGATGACTACCTCGTCAAATCCCAAGTCGTCATCAGTGACGTGGTCGACCGGATCAAACACCATCTCGGCGTATAGTTGTCAAGATTTAGCGTAAGTCTATTGACAAATAGTCAATATTTTGCTAATCTTAATATTAAATGGAAACGCTAAAACCAACAACGATAAAAACAGCAATAGAGAATGACCATAAAGGCATACCTCCAGCCGAAAAAGCTCTTGGCGTTGCTGCTATTATCAACGGTGAAGAAGGTGGGAAGTCGATAGATACCATTCCTGGCAATACGACAACCGTAAATGGTCATGAGATACGACACCCTCACGAAATATTGAACGCAGAACAGTACCAGGCACTCATACGTGAATATTTGCCCGGCAGCTCTGCCGCAGAAAGAGCAGCAAGCCTAGCTAATATTGAGACAGAAGATTTAGCGGAGATGCTAGATATACTCAACCAGAAACTACAAGGCTCATCAGAGACCCTTCTCTCTGCTACGACAAAGTCTGTAGGCGGTCATAAGATGGTTGCAGTTGAGCACCGTTATGATCTGTTTGAGCAGATAGTACAGAAAATTAAACATGCAGCTGGTCATATCAATCCTGCACGGCTCGGGGATAGTTTAGCGCTTCTCGTTGTTATGCTTCATCCCTTCAAAGATGGTAATGGTCGTACAGCTAGGCTTGTAGGACTTGTATTTCAGAATGAGTACGACACTCATTTAGTAGATGAGTTCAGGGTATGCTCGATGTCGCGAGAAAAGGCTCGTCAAGAAGGAGTTAGATATTTACCTTTAGGATACGCGCCTCGCATGCCTCATGGTGCTGACCAAAGCTTACCGGAAGATGTATCGGCATATTTCGATGAGCTTCTTAGTGGTAGTGATCGCGAGGGATTATATACTGGCACATATGGACAAGCTGATCTAACAGATTCCCGTCGCTAAGAGGTAGCTTTACTCAACCACGACTTGCGTGCGGCGGGTGGTGTGGCCGGTGAAGCGGCGGGTTTTGACTGATTTGAAACCGACCGTGCCGTCTTGAGCAGCGTGGATGGTGAAATTGCGGCTCATGTAGGTACCGTCACCAGCTTGTTTGGTTGCGCCCGTCTGGCGGACGAGGACTTCGCCGGCACGGACTTTTTGGCCACCAAAGCGTTTGACGCCGAGGCGCTGGCCAGGGTTGTTGTGAACATTCTTGGATGTACCGCCTGCTTTGACGTGTGACATACTCTAAACTCCTTAGATTTGTATAAAGACTGACGACTATAGTAGCAAAAACAGATACAAAACGCAATAGTACTAACCCCAATTTCAAAACCTCCCTGATAAGCAATTGGCCGTGACGGCCAGCTCGCACTCGGGGCGAAGGCTATAGATAATTGGCGGATGCGAGCTATTTGCTTGGAGGGGAGGTTTTGAAATTGGGGTTAGTAGTCGTTATTATTTGCGAGTGAGCACAACTAATTCGCGCCCAACTGGTTGGTCATCGCGGCGATAGACGAGCTGATCTGAGGTGGTATGCGTGAACACGACGCGATCATAGCCTAGTGTGGCGAGTTCATCGATGACGGGCAAGTGGTATGCTTGCCCATCGATATACCATGATGGGGCGGCGATGCAGAGGCGAGTACCGGCAGGGATCTGCGGAGCGATGTTACGTAGAAAACCTCGCATGATAGCATTGCATTCGTGGGCGATCTCGCGGATTTGCTCGTCGCTGACGTGTTGGCCGGCGATCGGACGACCTAAAAACGATTCAGTTGCGATCGCAACTGAATCAGACCGTAGACCGTAGACCGTAGACCGTAGAAAATCCCAGACGCAGCTTGTGGCGTCGGCGTGCGCAAGCCCATATTTCCTATTTTCTATTTCATATTTCTTCTCGAGCCATTCGAGATTGGCGCGGCTGTACTCGATCATTTTCTCTGACAAATCTGTGCCATAGACGTCGTAGCCCATCAGTGCGGCTTCTTGCAAGATGACGCCCGTACCGCAGAAAGGATCGAGAACAACATAGCTATTGGCTGGGCGCTCTTTGCCATCTTCCACTTGCCGTCTTCCGCTCGCCAGATTGACAATGATCTGTGCCAGTTTTGGTGGCAGCATGCCAACAAACGAGTCGCGCTTGGGCCGGCCACGGTCACGTAATGTATAGCTGTCGATATCTTGGACGTGCGTGACTTGCCCGAGGTGGGTACGTGCACTATCACGTACGCAGACGAGCTCGAGCCCGACGGGCGATGTCACTCCGTTGTGATAGCTCTGAGCACTACTGAGAGCCATCTCAGTATTGGGGATAGCCCGTGCTGAGCGGCCAGCTCGTTTGATGACGGATTTGAGTTTCAGGACTTCGGTGTTGAGGTCGCGCAGCGGCATAGATAGGCCATACAAACTGATACCGAGCTTGATCTTACCTTCTGGGATGTAGCCGAGATGATCAGGTAGTGTTTGGCGGCAATAGGCAAGGACGCGGCGTGGGTCGACTGTATCGAGTGTGGTCAAATGCTTGGCAACTTTGACACTACCACCGAGCCGATCAAAATCGACGTCACCGTCGACGAGTGCCGCGAGCTCACCGCATGGCTGGACGTGGTCAGCGCCATAGAGTGATTCGAGTTCGGCGAGCCCGATGGCGGGTTGGCGACCGAGGATACAAAGTGATGACATAGTATCTAGTGTAGCGCGTCTGGTCTTACGAGGCTACTTACGTCGTACTGGTTTGTGCTGTAAGATAGATATAATGTCGCATAAAATGTCTGGTAAAACCTGGCTGAGTGTCGTCACGCTCGTACTAGTGGTAGCGATCGTCTACCTTGCTCGTCATGAGATCGTACAGGCCTGGCGCTTGCTGGGGCAGGTGAACCTGTGGGTTTTGTGGCTCATATTACCTATTCAGGCGTTAAGCTATTATGCTGCAGGGGCAATGATATTTTCATACTTGCAAGCAAAAGATGACATCCGACTATCAGGTGGGGAAATGGCAAAGATGGCGCTTGAATTAAACTTCGTCAATCATATCCTGCCAAGTGGCGGAGTATCAGGAGCCTCCTATATGACGTGGCGTCTCAACCATATGGGCGTGAGCGCCGGACGGGCGACGCTGGCTCAGGTAGTGCGGCTTGCCATGACATTTGTTGCGTTTCTCGTGTTGCTTATTGTGGCGGTGCTTGCGATCACGATCGATGGCAACATCAACCGCTTTACCATTCTCGTGGCGAGCGGTTTGGCGTCAACAATTATTTTCGGGACGATTGTCATCGTGTATGTCATCAAGAACAAGACGCGCTTACACCGTACGGGGCATTGGTTGGTGGTGATTATCAATCGGGTATGGCGACACGTGTCGCGTCGCGAAGGGCGACTGCTCGACGAAACGCGTGTTATTACTTTTCTTGAGGATCTGCATGATGACTATATGACGCTTTCGGCATCACCACGAGTGCTTATCAGGCCATTTTGGTGGGGGATATTCTTCACCTTTATGGAAATCGCCATGTTTTGGGTGACGTTTGCAGCACTTGGCACCCCGATCAATCCAGCGCCGCTACTCATCGCATATGGGTTGGCGGGTTTTGCTGGAGTCTTTTTCCCGACTCCTGGCGGAGTTGGAGGGTATGAAGCGATTATGGCGGGGTTTCTCGTCACGACGGGTATTAGCCAGAGCGCGGTAATCGCGGCAGTCTTGCTGACGCGGACGATTTTGGTGATTGCGACAATTGTGACGGGGTACTACTTCTACCAAAAAGCGCTCAACAAATATGGAACACACCGTACTCCACGTCAGTGAGGCGATAGACCTCATCAACCAGACGCTTGACTATGCGTATCCGACGCTTGTCGTGGAGGGTGAAGTGTCAAGTTTTAAAGTCAACCAAAACAAATTTGTGTTTTTTGATATCAAAGATGAATCGAGTACCCTCGGTTGTTTCATGATGGTGCATGCGCTGCGTACGGCTCTCGAGGACGGGATGCGCGTGCGGGTGATCGCGCAACCCAAATTGACGCAGTGGGGTAAATTTAGTCTGACGGTGCGAGACGTGACACCAGTCGGCGAGGGTAGTTTGAAACGGGCATTTGTGCTGTTGCAGAGTCGATTAGAAAAAGAAGGATTGTTCGCCGCATCACGTAAACGACCCTTGCCGCGTATGCCGAAACGAATAGGGGTTATCAGCTCAACGCAGGCGGCGGGGTATGCTGACTTTATCAAAATTATCAATCAACGATGGGGAGGGCTTGAGATCATGGTTGCCCATGTTGCAGTTCAGGGGGCGGGCGCACCATCGCAGATAGTACGAGCGATGGAGTATTTTAACCAATGTGCGGAGCTACCTGACGTGATAGCGATTGTGCGGGGAGGAGGGAGCCTCGACGATCTTGCTGCGTTCAATGATGAGCCGCTCGTCCGTGCAATCGCAGCGAGTCGAGTGCCTGTCATTACGGGTATCGGACATGAAGTTGATACAAGTTTGGCCGATCTTGCCGCAGATGTGCGGGCGGCGACTCCAAGTAACGCGGCACAGCTGCTTGTGCCTGATCGTCGCGAGATACTCGTGTCGATATATCGTGATGTGGCAACAGTAGCACATCGCTACGAAGGCCGTATCAATGAGATACGCAGACTTACTACTCAAAAATTAGCCGATGCCCTGCAGCGACTCGAACATCAGGTCGCGCTTACCACGCAGGCCATTGGGCATCTCACGACACTGCTTGTACAGCTCGATCCTCGTTTGGTGTTGCGCCGAGGCTACGTCTTGATGAGGAATACCGAGGGGCATATCACGCAACAGGTAGTCGCAGGTGATAGGGTAATTCTGGAAACTGCTACAATGATGATAAAAGCGGAGGTGCATCATGTCGAAAACAAGCAACAATGACGTCAATAGTTTACTTACAAAACTCGATGAAATCGTCACGTGGTTTGAGCAGGATACTTTTGATATAGAAGAGGCAGTGTCAAAATTTGAAGAAGGTACAGCTATCGCCGAGGAGGTGAAGCTGAAGCTCTCGACCCTAGAAAACAAGATCACGGTGCTCAAGGAGAAGTTTGATACGGAGTAAACCATGGTGTGGCTTGTGATCACGTCTCTCCTCGTCATCTGTTTTGGCTTTGTCGTGCTCCGAGGAGCGCCGTATGTCCCGACGCATCGCGCGCAATTACAGCGAGCATTGTCGACGCTATATCCGTTGTCGAAGCGCGATACATTGCTAGATTTGGGGTCGGGTGATGGTATCGTACTCCGCATGGCTCGACGATACGGCGCGAGCGCAGTAGGGTATGAGCTCAATCCAGTTCTTGTCTTGATTAGCAGATTGCTGAGTGGACGTGACCGCCATGTACGCGTTACGATGTGCGATTATACGATGGTTGAGCGACTACCTCACGATGTGACTGTCGTCTATGTCTTCGCGACAAGTCATAGTATCTCATCCGTTGCGCGCAAGATGGAGGAGTGGAGCCGCGGGCGCGAGCTACATTTGATCAGCTATGGATTCACTGTACCGGGCAAACGTTCAGTGCGGCACGTAGGCCCGATGCATCTGTACAAGTATGTCGATGGCGTATAACTAACCTGTAGACTTCCGCTTGTGCGAAAAAAGGATTATACTAATGCTTATGAATACATCTCATGAAGCGGGTGAAGTAAATCCGCTACTAATCTCAAATATATTAACCGGTGTGCTAGCAATCATATTGGCGGGTCTCAGTGTATGGCTATATATGGGCTACACCGATGCTCGTAACAACGTCAACACAAAGGTGACGGAGGCAGTGTCCAAGGCTGAGTCTGACCAGCAAAAGGAAGATGAAGCAGCATTTCTCGAGCGAGAGAAGCTGCCGACAAAGACCTATCGAGGTCCGGCTGATCTCGGTGGTGTGACATTTCAGTATCCAAAAACATGGAGTGTGTATAACGCAAAGACGGCCGCTGGGCTAGAAGCCTACTTGAACCCAGACGTGGTACCCCCTGTCGCATTATCGCAAGCATATGCGGTGCGAGTCGTTGTCGAAGGACGTTCATACGAAAGCGTCATCAAATCGTATGATGAGTCTGTCAAAAAAGGCTCACTCCGCAGTAACCCAGCGACAGTCAACGGTTTCTCGGGTATTCGACTTGATGGTAAGCTCAGTCCTACGCGGGATGGTTCCGCAGTAATCTTTAAAGTACGTGACAAAACACTGACTATCGCGACCGACGCATCAGCTTTTAAAAACGATTTCGACCAAACTGTTCTTACATCCCTCAAATTCAACCCGTAGCTCTCGATTTATCCATTTACCATTTCGTCGACAGCCTATACTATTAGTATATGTATAGTGAGGGGAATATCTGGAGTGACCTGCCTACCGTCTTGGCGGCAGCACATGAGATGAAGTCCCCACTCGTCCTTATACGACAGCTCGCGCTTGAGCTTGAAGATATGGGAGAAAACTCTACCGCAGAACGTATACGTCTGACTGCCGAGCGCAGTTTACAGTTGGTTGAGGGTCTGACGCGTGCAGCTAGGCTTGATGACGCGATGTTTGCCTGTGAACCGATCTACCTACCATCACTTTATGACGAAGTTGCACATGAGATTGAGCCACTGAGCCGTGCACTGGGACAGTCGGTTCGTGTGGTGACACCATCAAACAATATGACAGCGATCGGCAATCATAGCTTGTTGCGATCGGTGCTCATCGGCCTATGTGACAATGCATTGTCACACAACCAACCAGATCATCCCATAGTGTTGAGCGCGCGATCGACAGGGGGTAGGGTCGTCGCGAGCGTACGAGATTTTGGGCCAAATAGCTTGCCATTACGCCATGTACGGCGGAATCTCGGCGTCACTCCACTACCAATCAGCCAGCGGCCACGGAGTAGCGGACTGGGCCTCATGATCGCGGAGCGATTTGCGCGGCACATGCAGGCCGAGCTTCATCTTCGGCGACATCGTGATGCAGGGGCAACGTTTTCGATAGATTTGCCGGCATCGCAACAATTATCATTATTATCAGTATGAAACCACATCTATTATTGATCGAGGATGATCGTTGGCTCGCCGACAGCTATATACATGTACTGGATGAGGAATTTGATATCGATTCGGCAGTGAACGGGCAAGACGCGATGGATCTGATCGACGTCAATGACTACGACGTTGTCATCGCGGATGTTATGTTGGAGCGCGGTCTTGTCATCGATTTGCTGCATGAGCTACAGGCGTATGATGATACCGCCCGATTGCCGATCATATTGTGCACGACACTTGCTCAGCAGATCACACTTGATGATGTCAAGGCCTATGGCGTCGTCGCTGTGCTCGACAAAACGACACTGACCCCGAAGCTGCTGCGTGAAGCAGTTGAAGACAGTTTGGCAGATGGCAAATGGAAGATGGAAGATGGCAAATAGCATGCAGGAGATGGCAAATGGAAGATAGCAGATAGAATATGGCATCGCCGCGCCATATTCCAATAGCCACATTCCAAATGCCGCAAACACGGAGTGTCCGCCTATGAGTTCGCTGACGACAAAAGCAATTGTCCTTAGTCGGGTCAACTACGGCGAAGCTGATCGTATCATGCAAGTGCTGACACCGGACAACGGCAAACTCGGCGTGATTGCCAAAGGTGTACGGCGTGAAAAAAGCAAACTCGCGGGTGGTATCGAGTTGCTGGCAATCTGCGACCTCGTGTTGCACCAGGGCAAAGGTGAGTTGGCTATCGTGACGAGCGCGCGGCTCGATATATTTTTTGCGCACATACTCGAGGATTATGATCGTTTGCAGTTTGCGTATTATGTCCTCAAAGATGTCAGCAAAGCAGCCGAGATCCTGAGCGAGCCGGCGTTTTATGAGCTGACGCGCACCGCGCTCGCGAGCCTCGATGATCTGACGATCGATCGGCGTATCGTGGAGCTATGGTATCGATTGCAGATGGCGATACTACTCGGCGTCGGCATCAATCTTTCGACCGATGAAAATGGCATGAAACTCGTCGAGGATACGATGTATCGCTATGACGTCGATGAAAATAGTTTTGTCTATGACGAGCGCGGCCAGTTCACCAGTGACCATATCAAATTCCTCCGCGTCGCTAGTGCGCAAAATCCGCATATCATTGCTCACATCAAGCACGCCAATGAATTGCTGGATGTCTGCGAGACGATCGGGCGCATCGCCCACGAATAATCCCTTGAAATGATGCAGCCCCGCTTGCCACCGTGGATTGGTGGGGCGGGGCAAACGCATGTCATGCGCGG
>CAYWYG010000017.1:0-18253 GCA_964462335.1 uncultured Candidatus Saccharibacteria bacterium
ATTGTGCGCACCAGGTAAGCTCAGTTCACTGACAGAGCAAATCGTCTCGCCTTCGACGCGAAATTCACCGTCCTCGGCGTAGACGCTGCCGGCATCGCGCGTATTGTAACGGATATGATCGCCAAGTACCGATGCCTTGGCTATCTTTGCGCTCCATTCGTTGGACGGGTGATAAAAACAGACATCGTCAGCCGTCTGATAACGGCAAATGTTGCTCTTGGCGCGGATATAGTCTTTGAAATCAGCGTGTACATCAAGGTGGTCTGGTTCGATCATTAGCACCACCGCCACGTGCGGGCTACGCTCGAGGTCCCACAGCTGAAAACTACTCATCTCAAACACGACGATATGGTCGCGCCTAATCTTGGGCAGTACCGCCAATGACGGCTGCCCGATATTGCCCACGAGGTGAACCGTATGGCCAGCCGCACGAAGAATGCTTGTGATAAGGCTGCTCGTCGTGCCTTTGCCCTTCGTGCCCGTCACACCGATGATCGGCGCGGGGCACGTGGCAAAAAACTCGTTGGTACTCGACCAGACTTTGCCATCCGTCACGATAAAATGTGGTGGTAAACTGGCGGTACGCACCACCATGTCATAGTCATGTAGCCCGCGAAAAATCTTAGGGCCATTATGAAATTTCGCCCCATTTGGCACTGGTCTCCCTGGTACTTCCGCCTCATCATAGATCGTGACGTCATGCCCCTGCTGGACGAAATAGTTATAATTCGCCTCACCTTCGACACCGTAGCCGGCAATTGCGATATTCATGGTAACAAGTATAACTTATTACAGTTTACAATTTACAGTTTACAATTTACAAAAAATTTACAATTATCAATGATCAAGATGAGCGCAATATGTTTGTAATCTTTTGGGGTATCATGAGAAGCTCATATGCTCCATTTTTCGATACTTATCAATATTTTATAACCTGCACACTAAATACAAGGGGTCGTGTTTTGAAATCATATTTCAGTCCGATACCCATTATTTGTAAATTGCTCTATGAAAATTCATTGAAAATTGTAAACTGAAAACTGAAAATTACCATCTATTTTTCAAACAATGGCACGAGGCGTGTGTGGAGGCCGTCGACGAAGGCTTTGTCGACATTGCCGATGCCGCCGAGGAGCCAGCAGTCGGCGTTGATGAACTCGCGGGCGGTTTCGACGATACGATCGCGCGTGACCGCTTCGATACTAGCAGGCTGTTGGTCGTAGTCGCTGATAAATCCGTCGAAAAAATACCGATCGGCATACCAACGGTTGATCTGCCCTGCTGTCTGCGCACCCATCTGGTGGCGGCCGAGGGCGTATTGGCGTGCCGCCTCGACTTCTTCGTCGGTTATCTCACCGCGCGTCACGGCGCGGATTTCACGAGCGATCAGATCGAATAACTCCGGCGCACTCTCGGCCTCAAGCTCTGTACCAAAATCCCACATGCTGTTGTGTTCGTTCGCATTGGTGCTACTCCACATACCATAGGCGAGACCTTTTTTGCGAGCACCACCAAAGATGCGCGAGCGAAACGTGCCGTTCAAGATGTGATCGGCAAACTGCATGGCATCAACTTCGGCATCGCTCAGGCGTCGCGGCACGACCATACTGAGTCCAAAGGTAAATGTCGTGGCTTCTTTGCGTTTGATAACGAGCGGGTCGGCACGGTGCAGTTCATCGACCGGCACACTGAGACGTTCGCCTTCTGGCAATTCCCAACTGTCGAGCATATCGCGGATCTTCGATTCACGACCGTGGATATTACCGGCGATCACAAACCGCATATTTGAGAGTGTGTGCGTCCGACGATAATGTTCGCGGATGTCAGCCGTCGTGACATTACCGATCGTCTTCACCCGCTCTGCCCATGTCAGCACATCTTCACCGAGTACCTGCGCCATCTTAGACCAAAGCACCCACATGTGATTATTCAGATACCCATTGAGCTCGTTGCGGACATTGCCCGCCTCCGACTTTAGTTCATCGTCGATAAAACGCGGCTTGGTGATACTAAGCTGCTGGAGTTCGAGGATACGATCCCACTCAAAATCCGCACAATCGGTCATGTAGACCATGCTGTAATCGGCCGTCGTCGCGTTGAAATACGCACCGTTTTTGGTAAACTCGGCATCGAAATCAGCTGCGTCTTTGAACCGTGCATTGGCACCAAATGCCATATGCTCCATGATATGCGCCGTCTCTTCAATCGATTTGTCGCGCACATAGCGCGTACCGGCACGAAAATGAATCCGGCTGCTCATGACCTGCGCCCCAGGCACGTGGATGAGGAGACCTCGTGCGCCATTACGGAGCTGGACTTCGGTGACGGTGTGTTTCATCTGTTGTTGTCTCCGACAACAGAAGGAAGAAGGAAGAAGGCAGAAGGCAGAGGCAAAGAAGCGCCAGCCCAGGGTGACAGCTGGCGGGGCGGCCCTGACATTCTTTTTCGGGTAGCTACCGAAAAAAATGTGGGGGCGGACCAGCTGGCAGGACCCTGGGAGAGGAGCGAAACCCATCCGCCAATTGGCGGATGAAGCGACGTGGTGACTACACTCATCCTAAGCATTACTTCCTTTTCCGACTGGCGCGGGTGGCTTTGCGTTTCTTCTTGGCGGCTTTTTTCTTGTCAGCTTTCATCTTTGCAGTCGTGTCTTTTTTGACTTTGAAATCTTCATCATGTGTATGCATCGATGCATCACCCAGTTCATTGACGCCCTGCTCGATCGCCCCTGCCGCCGCCTTGGTCAGATCGGACTCGTACACATCGTCTTCGAGTTTTGCGGGGCGCAATTCCTCTTTGCGAACATGGAAAATCGCGCGCAACACTTCATCGCGCAGTGTGCGTTGCAGACTCTCAAACATCTTTTGTGATTCTGAACGATACTCAACGAGCGGATCGCGCTGACCGACCGAGCGCCAGTGGATACCCTCGCGCAAATGTTGCATGTTTTCGAGATGTTGCATCCAGAGCACGTCGAGCACCTGTAAATAGACATCACGCTCGAGACCTCGCATAAGTTCTAGTGTGAGATCTTTTTCACGGGATTTGTAAAATTTCTCCGCGAGCTCGCGCGCGGCCTTGAACCGTTTGCGATCGTTTTTCTCTCGACCGATTGTCTCGAGCGACGACTCTTTGACGGGGATGACTGTCGTAAACTCTTCGACAAATTTCGGATTGTTTTTGAGCGGCAACGTCACCGCATCGCGGACTTTCTCAGATATCAGTCGCTCGATCTCCTCATGAATGTCTTTGCCCTCTAAGATCTGGCGGCGAATACCGTAGACGACTTTGCGGTGACGATTGATGACATTGTCGTATTGCACGACGTTTTTGCGCGTATCGTAGTTGTAACCCTCGACGCGTTTTTGCGCGGCTTCGAGCGTCTTACTGACGGCACGGTTTTCGATAGGCATGTCCTCCTCGACACCAAGGCGATTCATGAGCGCCGCAATGCGATCACCCTGAAAGATACGCATCAGATCATCTTCGGTGCTGACATAAAACTGCGTACTACCTGGATCACCCTGACGACCACCACGACCACGCAGCTGATTGTCGATACGACGTGCCTCGTGTCGCTCACTCCCTAGCACCGCGAGACCGCCCGCTTCTTTGACACCCTCACCGAGGACGATATCCGTACCACGCCCGGCAATGTTGGTTGCAAGTGTAATCGCACCTTTTTGACCTGCTTCAGCGACAATCACTGCTTCGCGCTCATTGTTCTTGGCGTTGAGTAGTTCATGCTTGAGTCCAGCTTTAGTCAGCGCTTTGCTGATCAGCTCGTTTTTCGCGATACTCGCACTTCCGATCAGGACCGGACGACCCACCTCGTGGAGTGCTTTGACGTCAGCAACAAGCGCCTTGATCTTGCCTGACTCGGTCTTAAATATCTTGTCGATATGATCTTTGCGAGCCAGTGGGCGATTCGACGGAATCTGGATCACGTCGAGGCCATAGATCTGTTGAAATTCCTCAGCCTCAGTAAACGCCGTCCCTGTCATACCTGATAGTTTTGTATAAAGACGGAAATAGTTTTGGAACGAAATAGTGGCAAGCGTCTGGCTTTCTTCGCGCACCTGCACGGACTCTTTGGCCTCAATTGCCTGATGTAAGCCTTCGTTGTAACGACGACCATGCATGAGGCGGCCAGTAAACTCATCAACGATGATGACTTCACCATCTGTGGTGACGACGTAATCCTTGTCACGACGAAACAGCGTCTGCGCGCGCAATGCCTGATCGAGATGATACACGCTCCGCACATGATCGGGGCTGTAGAGATTTTTGACGCCGAGAAGTTTCTGGACTTTTTCGACGCCTTCGTCGGTCAGACTCACCGAGCGGCGTTTTTCATCAAGTAAATAATGCTCAGGTTTGAGGCTGGCCGCAACTTTGCTGAAACGGATGTATTGTTCAGGATTTTCACTCGCTGGCGCACTGATGATCAACGGAGTGCGCGCCTCGTCGATCAGGATAGAATCGACCTCATCGACGATGGCAAAATTGAGCTCGCGTTGGCGCAGCAGATCAGTCTCATTCACCATGTTATCGCGCAGATAGTCAAACCCAAACTCGTTATTCGTCCCATACGTGATATCAGCTGCGTAGGCTTCCTTGCGGGTACAGGGACGGAGTTTTTTCATACGCGGATCGGTGTGCGATTCGTTATCGTACTTTGCATCGTAGATAAATGATTGGTCATTGATGATACATCCAGTAGTAAGACCAAGCGCATCATAAAGCTGGCCCATCCAGCCCGTATCGCGCTGGGCGAGGTAATCGTTGACTGTCACGACATGGACGCCTTTGCTGCTGAGCGCATTGAGATAGACTGGTGCGGTCGCCATAAGCGTCTTCCCCTCGCCGGTTTTCATCTCTGCGACGTTACCCTCGTGCAATGCAATACCGGCAATCAGCTGCACATCATAGTGCCGCTGTCCGAGAGTGCGATCACTCATCTCACGGACAAGCGCAAATGCATCTGGCAATATGTCATCGAGCGTCGTTTTCTTTTTCTCTAGCCGCCCTTTGAGGACTTCTGTTTGCTTCTTGAGGTCAGTTTTGCTCATCGCGTGGTATTTTTCTGCCAGCGCGTTGATAGTCGTGACTTTTTTGGTCAATCGCTTGAGTGTCCGCGCCTGTGGATCACCGAAAATTTTAGTCAATGCCTGTTTCATGTATCACTCTTCCCTCTTAGTTAGTCCTATGGTAAAACTCATTCAATTATACCGTCTATAAGAGAGAAAACCAAGTAGCATCTATGCTATCTACGAGGCTTCGATCGGATCAACGCTCAAGCGAACGCGCTCTTTGATCGAACGGAGTAGCCGTTGCGCACGACCGCCGCGAAAAGCGTGTTCATCGTGATATTTTTTCAGCTGGGTGGTCAATTTTGCTTCGACGATATCGACCGCCGCCAGCATATTGAGCGTGCTATCTTTGGCGGTGATCTTGCGCTGTGGCACAGTCAGGATGATATCGCACTCGTATTTATTGCCTTTGGCACGATTGACTTCTTTGAGAACTACCTCAGCTTTGGCAGTCTTACGTGCGTGACGCGGGAGAAATCGATCGAGACGCCCGATCTTCTTCATGACGTATCTTTTCGTCACCTCGTCAGGCGAGTAGCGTACTCCGGTTATATCGATATGCGTGATCATAGTGACCTCCTTTTGATATTACCGTGTTGGTACTATTATTATAGCACTGAAAATGATCAGTTCACAGTTTACAGTTCACAGTTCACAGTTCACAATGAATTATCAATTTTCATTTTACAAATAACCTAGGGTGTATGTGGGATTATTTTTAATAATTGATAATTGTAAAATTGTAAACTGTTAACTGTAAATTCAGTTGTTGTCGGCGCCGACTGCTTGCGAGATATGAGTGAATCCATCGCGCTCGAGCAGTTCGACCAGGCCATGGTTGATCTCGCCGATGAGCTGTGGACCCTCAAATATCATACCGGTGATGAGCCCGATGAGACTAGCACCGGCACGGATCTTGGTGTAGGCATCATCTGCAGAAAATACACCTCCTACCCCTATAATCACTAGCCGATCACCGTAGTGTCGGTATGTTTTGCGGATCAATTCTGTCGAGATATCACGTGTCGGCATACCACTCAAGCTGCCTACTATATCACTAGATAGTTCATCCGCAAGCTGCGCTTGATGACGATCTTTGAGCAGATTGCCAATTGTCACCCCTGCGACATCATGACGAACGATAGTGTCGAGAAGTGCCGACGTGTGCGCCCAGCTCAGCCCAATCGGCATCTTGACGATCAGCGGGCGCGTCAGTCGAAGTTCATCGATACGGCTTAGCAGCTGCTCCAAACGATCGGCGTCGGTAAATGGCTGCCCGCCGTAGGCATTGGGGCATGAGATGTTGAGTTCATAGGCTGCGATACGATGAGTTGCCTCCAGCTTAGTGAGGCTGGCACAGTAATCATCGATGGCTATATCGTCATGGGCAGTAAACTCAGCGTTCGTTTTGGCAACACTCACGACAAGGGGGAAATCCGTGAATAGTCCCCGAGCGTACTGACTGATCGTATCGCTGACCGCACTCACGCCACGGTTTGGCAACCCCGCATGGACGACAAGCGACCGGCTGCGCGGCAGCCGATAAAACCAGGGGCGCGGATTGCCATCGCAAGCCACCGCCGTCACTGATCCGCCCGTCATATACCCAAAACCGACTGATTTCATCAACTGGACAAGTTCGACATTTTTATCAAACCCAGCCGCGAGCCCGACGGGATTGCGAAACGATATGCCAGAAATAGTCTGCCTCAGATGCCTCGCATCATGAAATGCCCAGGTGCGCGGAATCGCCCGTACACCGAGCATGTGCGGTAGTAGCTTGCCGAGACGGACGATGTCAGCATGCACCTTGTCAGGATGACGACGAAACAACAGCGGCTTTGCTACCTTTGTATAACCGGCACGAGTCAGTGAACGAGCCGTCCTGCCCATATCTGTCTATATAGTTTCTCGTCCGCCCATGTAGGGCCGGAGTACGTCAGGGATACGGACATCACCAGCTGCGGTTTGATAATTTTCGATAATCGCCACCAAACAGCGTCCAAGCGCAAATGCCGTCGCATCATTGGTGTGAATGAGCTCCAAACTATTGTCGACCCGCACTCGCGTCTGCAATCGCCGTGCCTGATAATCAGTCATGTAGTCGGCCGTATGTGTCTCACGGTATTTGCCCTGCCCTGGTAACCAGACTTCCATGTCGACACCACGCGCGTTGGGCTTGCCGATATCAGCCGTACATTTCATCAGCACGTGATACGGCAGCTTCAGCTGCTGCAAGAGATATTCTTGGATCGCGATAAAGAAAAGGTGTTCGCTGAAACTATCGGCAGCAGTCGTGAAACTCTCCATCTCCAGTTTGTCGAACTGGTGCATGCGGATAAGGCCTTCCATGTCCTTGCCATAGGTACCCGCCTCTTTGCGAAAACTCGTCGCAAAGCCGAGATAACGCAGCGGCAGTTGGTCGGCTTCAAATATCTCACCCGCGTGCATACTCCCCAGCACATGCTCAGCACTGCCCTGCAACCACAGCTCTTCACCCTCTATCTTGTAACGATCATCACTTGGCTGCAACCGATCCATCTGATCATATGGCTCAGTACGAATCATAAGTGGCGGCAGTACTGGTATAAATGGTTTTGAGCTGGATTTCAGCCCATGTGCCGTAATTATCTCTGATAGTTTCACCTCATCGGTGAGCGTGCTCATCACAAACTGGATAATTGCTTGTTGCAGTAGCACAAGATCACCCATGACGTAAGCAAACCGCGACCCGGCAATTTTTGCTGCGCGCTCTTTGTCGAGCCAGCCTTTGGCCTCAGCAATCTCATAGTGATTTTTCGGCTCAAAATCAAACCGAGGCTTATCACCGACGACTTTGACCTCGACATTTTCATCCTCGCTCTCACCGACTGGCACATCGTCATACGGCATATTTGGTACCCGCTTGAGCAGATCTAGGTACTCAGCTTCAAGTGATCCCAGATGTTCTTCTTGTTTTGTCAGCTCAAGCTTGATCTGTCTGCCTTCATCTACTAACGCCTGATCTGGTTTGCCACCCTTCATCTTCGCAGCAATCTCATTACGCTTTGTGCGTAGCTCATCGACTCGTTGCTGCAACTGCCGACGACTGTCATCGGCTTCAAGCAAGGCTTTGATGTCGACATCCTTATAGCCTTTTTGTCTAGCTACCTCCTGAACACGATCAGGATTATCACGAATAAACCGTATATCTAACATATAACCCCATTATACTCACAATCAGCTATGATGCGAAACTACGACACGACGTCGCACAAAATAGGAGGCGCTGAGCAATAGCCTCAAGGATGCTATCCCAATATGACCGCATGATCATTCTGTGCGCAACGCATCGATTGGGTCAAGCCGAGATGCCTTGCGCGCCGGAAGCCAGCCGGCCACGATCGCCACAATGATTAATGCCCCTATAAGTCCGCTGATCTGCAGCCAATCAAAGACCAATATATCGTTACCTCGCCCAAGATTGAGCTTCTCAGTGATCCAAGGGTTCAGCAGCGTCCCAATCGCAACCGCCAAACCCGCACCTATCACTCCACCAAGCAATCCGATCCAGCCCGCCTCGATACGGAACAACCACGCCACATGTCGACCTCGCATACCGAGTGATTTCATCAGGCCAATCTCCCGCGTCCGTTCGAGCACCGAGATATACATGGTATTGATGATGCCGAAGACACTCGCAACAACCGTAATCACTCCAAACACAGCCACGAGCACCTGCAAGATATCGACAAACTGACGTATCGTCTTCTGGATATCTTGGCTCGTCATCACATAATACCCACGTCGCTTCATCTCTGATTTGGCAGATTCGGCCGTCGCCGTATCAGCACCTCCTTTGACGCGCACTGATGCATACATATACTTGCCATAATTTGCCGTACCTTTTGTTGTAAAGTCGTAGAGATCTTTGGCATCACGCTCACTCAGATACACCGGCAATCCAGCAGACGACACTGACGCAACTCCTTTTTTGATAATACCGCTCACCGTGTATGTGACCGTGCGAGTTGTCTGCGACAACTTTGCGGGTGTACCAGTCAGCGCCATCGCCATAAGATAATCTTTGAGAGCCGTCTCTGTAAAAGGCTGTTGAACAGTAATGTCGATTGTCTGACCGACCGCCTTTTCTGCCGTGCCCAAACCAAGCAGTGCGACATAACTCTCGGGCACGAGGACATGCGCAACCTCTAGATCTGAACGCGGTATATTGCCTGCGACAAATTCGGGCTTCTGCCCAGGGTTATACGCGGCGACACTAACAGTATATTTTTTGCTCTCACCGCGCGAGATGTAGCGCGCATCGATCCGGTAACTCGGCCTGACGGATTCAGCGAATGTCAGACCTTTCAACTCTGCCACATCAGCATCGGTCAATTGTTTTACTTGCAGGCTGCTCCCCGGTGCGCCAAATGCCATACTTGTGATCGAGTCATCGTATTCTTTTGGGGTCGCGTCGGCTGGACCGGTATTTTCTATCTCTTTGTCACGCCCGACGATCGACTCGGCTGGATCAAAGTTGTTTGCAACGAGCCTATCAGTATACGCCCTGATACCATTGCCCGCTGCAAGTGTGATAGTGAGCGTCAGTGCGCCGACGGCGATCGCCAGACTCGTCAGAATCGTGCGTCCTTTTGCGGTTTTTAGGCTGCGTGCCGCACGTCGTATGAGATCAATTGGGTTCATCGCCGCGTACCACCCTTCTTTGTGCCGATAGAATGAGTTGTTTTAACGATTCGTCCGTCATGAATATATATCTGCGTGTCGCATTTGGCTGCAAGATCGGTATCGTGCGTCACAATGACGAGCGTGCTCCCAAGTTTACGATTAAAATCAAAGAGTAATTTCTCGATCTTTTCACCCGTCACGCTATCGAGGTTACCGGTCGGTTCATCTGCAAAGATGATCCTCGGTATATTGACAATCGCGCGAGCGATCGCCAGACGTTGCTTTTGCCCGCCAGAGAGGTTTTTGGCTTTTTGGTGGACCTTGTCTTCGAGTCCAACTTGCGTAAGCGCAGCCATGACGCGTTTTTTGCGTTTCGCACCGCGTATATTGGCGATCTCGAGCGGCAAGGCAACATTGTGATAGCATGACTCATTGGCCTGGACGAAAAATGCCTGAAAGATAAATCCGATTTTTTCGGCGCGGAACTGATCGAGCGCTTTGCGCTTCATCGCAGATATATCATCGCCATCGATGATAACCGCCCCTTTCGTCGGGTGATCAAGTCCGCTCATAATATGCATGAGAGTACTCTTGCCCGACCCGCTCTTGCCAACAATCGCAAGACTCGCACCATCCGGCACCTGGAAGGAGATCTCCTCGAGGGCAGCAAACGCCTGATCCTTCTTCCCATATATCTTGCCTACCTCAGCGACATCAATCATCGTTCTTATAATTATACGAGTGAGCCACGTCAAAAGAAACTCTTGTACCCACCAGCTAAACTGTATATAATATGCACAAGGTTTATCCTATCGAGAGACAAACATGAAAAAACTTTTGGCCAATTCACGCGCACTTGCGACACTTATCATCATAGGTTTTGGTGTAGGTATCGCACCATTTGCTGCAGCACAGGGTACAACGATCAATCTCTGGGTTGGTCCGCTCCCTGTCGACGTCTGTCCCAACATTCCTGGCGTGCAAGTATCACCACCATCGGGTATGATTATCGATACAAATGGCGACTGCATCACACCTACGCCGCCGCCTGTTGATGTCTGCCCCAATATCAGCGGGCTGCAAACGACGATACCGAGCGGGTATTATATCGATACCAGCGGTAATTGCTCGCCCCAACCCACCCCGCCCGTCGATGTCTGCCCCAATATTTATGGCCTACAGCTGACAGTACCCTCCGGGCTGATCGTCGACGGAAGCGGTAACTGTATCACTCCTCCTATCGACGAATGTCCAAACATCGCGGGTGATCAAGCAACGATCCCAGACGGTATGATCCTCGAAAACAATGCCTGTATTACCCCCCCTGGTACTGTATCGCCCCCTACATCGACACCGACATCTCCGCAGCCGACGATAACAGTGATCACGCCACCGCAGGATACCGAGTATTCCCCCACAATTCCATCGTCACCGGGGGGCTACAGCGGACCTGATTACAAAAACGTTCCTGCCGTTCTTGATCCCATCTTGGACCCGCTCGTCAAGCTCGTCCCAAAAGATGTTCGACGTACACTGCAGCAAGTTCCGCAAGATGTCGCACGAAGCGTACCCTACTACATCGTAGGGCTACTGGCGTTGGTTGCTGGTCTTGTCGTCTTTCAAGCAATACGCGAAATTTTTGCAACTCGAGCACTTGTCGTACTACTCAAGCGTGACAAAAATATTGCCGATCAAAAAGATAACTTTATCGCCCTCGCTTCTCATTATCTGCGAACTCCTCTGACACTCATGCGCAATGGCCTCGATACAATCGTTGCGCTAAAAGAACTCCCCGCCGAGCAGATCGATCCCCTCCGCAAGACGGTCGGAACTCTCGATACAAATATAAAAAGCATCCTCGCTGACGTAGAGAACAATGACGAGCTCAAAGGTATTCGTAATCCAAACCTCCACACGTCGCAGCTCAATACGCTCAAGTCGCGCTATTTCTGGGGGCCGGTTATTGCGGCTATCGTATTCATATGGCTCGCAAACTTCCTCCTCGGTATCGTGGGAAATATTGACTTAGGAACCGGTAACTTAATCGTCCAATCCATCACATTTGCCGCTGTCAGCATGGTGCTTTACATGGCAGTACGCAACCACTTCATCAAGAAGGCGCAACACCAACGCCAAGAACAGCTTATCGCCAATGAACATGCCGTCGATGACGCGCGTAACGCGTTCATACAGCGCTCAACTGCAGTACTACAACAGGGTCTCAATGACCTCGGAGAATTTCGCCCATCGCTGGCAAATGCCCCATCGGCACGCTTTTTTGATGAAGGTTTCGGACGCTTTAGCGAGATTTTGCAGCGATTTCTCCTACTCGGCCAAATACAAACAGCAACGACGACGACAAAAGAGCGTATCAACCTACGTAATCTTATCGACTCAGTTCTCGATGAGATGCAGGATGCGCTCAACGCCAAAAAAATTACCGTGGCAAATCAGATCGGCGATGGCCTCTCTGTCGAGCAGAACCGCAAACTATTTACCTTTGTCATCCAATCACTGATCGATAACGCCATCAAATTTAACGGCGAGGGCGGTACAATCACCATGAGCGCTAACCCGTCGCGCCATGCAATCAGAGTCAGTGTGTCAGATAACGGTATCGGCATTCCGAAAGACAAACTGCCACAGCTCTTCAAACCGTTCTCGCGCGCCGGTAGTGCAATTGAGTTCAACTATGAGGGGCTCGGATTTAGCTTATTCCTCGACAAAATTATCACAGATTATATGGGTGGTACTATCAAAGCAACCAGTCCTGAAAAAGGTGGCACGTCAGTCGTACTGACCGCCGAGCGCGCCTCATTATAGTCTCGCACCACAACCTATAGCTACGAAATTTGATACGGGTGCTTGCTAAATTGATGACGAAATTGCAAGATCTGCATACCGATACCAACGCACGCAGAGGCGATCACGACGATGACGCCCACGACTGGTATCATAGTTGCTGCTGAAACGATCGCTGCACCAACCAACGTTACGAGCAATGCATTTTTGGCGCGATGTTTCAGCACGAGAGTACCGACATAGTACGCGCTGAACACGCCGGAAAGTATCAGTAGCAGTAGCCATGCAACCAGCAGCACCACACCTACCAATACGCCGACGACGGTTGACATCGCAATGATAGCAACGATCGGTAACAAAATAAATGTTGCTATACCCGCCAAAAATGCGACCAGAACTGTTCTACCGGGCACCATCGCCGCTTCATGGACAAATTTAGGCATCACAAGCGTGATAACAAGTGTAAACACCGCGAATACGACAATCGCCCAGATACTTGCCGTGATCGAATTAAACGACGAGTTATCATCAGCTTTATACTCATAGGTTACTTTGCCGGCCGTGAGGACGTTACTCGGTATCGACAGCTCTTTGTCGTTGCTATAGGTAAAATTACCCCCTACGATAGCCTTGTCGCCAAACGTAGCCTGCTGCATAGACCCCGTCACATCCCTTCCGACAGCCCCATTGAGCACAAGCGTCTCCGTACCAATGAGCATGTCCCGTCCGATCCTCCCATCAAGCGTCGCCACACTTGCGCCTCCAGTCAGATCACGATGTATATCCGATTCAGATGTAATGAGTACGTTATTGGCGGCAATGCTAGCACTGCCTTCGACGATTCCCTTGATAGTCACATTTGAGCCTGCAGCTCTCACGTCGCCTTTGACCGTGCCGCCGATCGTGACATCACTCCCAGCACATAGCACGTCACCTTCGATAGTGCCGCTAATTATCACGTTCGTACCAGCACAGTAGAGGTCGCCTTTCACATACCCTTCGATGAGAACTGATTGGCCATAGATATAGGCTGATCCGTCCACTGTTTGATCTTGTGCAATACGCACCTTCTCGTTGTCGCTCGCCGCAAAATAACCTGTTGCGCCTGCCTGCGATACAAACAGTCCTCCAGCCACACAAGCAACAGCAGCGACCAGTAGTTTCCATCTTTTCATGATTATGCCCCTTCTGGCCGTACGCCGAGATCACTGAGCGCAAAGCCGTAATTTTCTAATGTATCGACAACCAACTCTCTGTCTCCATGTGTGTATTCATACGCCAGCGCATCGAGAAACGCCCCCTCGCTCTCGAACAGCTCACCGTTAAACTCATAGACCGAGTCCATAGCACACCTCCTTTTCCATACTTACAGTGTACGCCGAAACTTAGTGCTAGACCAGACCCATATGACGGCACCGCCATTTATGCAGCTCGCCCACAATAATAATACCTATAAATCCAGCACCCGCTGCCGCTGCCAAGTGCCCAATATCCGCTGGCACCACATGCATGAACTGAGACAGAGGCCCAAACAACACCAACACCTGGGCTATCACCGCCACCGCAAACCCTACTGCAAACGGCACACTCACGACGCGTACCCGTGTCATGAGCGATGCAAACTCGCTCCGCGCATTTATCGCATTCGCCCATTGCGTCACTACCAAGACAGTAAATGCGATCGTCTGCGCATATGCAAGGTCGTAGCGCTGCAGAAAATACGTGAAGCTTCCGAGTGCAATAATAGCCATAGTAAATGCGATGATACCGATGCGCACAATCATGTGTCGATCAAGAAGTGGTTGGTGAGCAGCTCGTGGCGGACGGCCCATCACGTCATGCTCGGCCGGTTCAAGGCCAAGCGGAATATCAAATGCTGTGTCAGTAACAAGGTTGATCCATAATATTTGTACCGCGAGAACAGGTAGCGGCAAGCCAATGATCAGTGCTCCGATCATGACCATTACCTCCCCGAGACTCGTTGATAGCAAGTAGAACATCATGCGCCGTATGTTATCAAAAATCACCCTGCCCCCCTGCACCGCTGTCACAATAGTCGAGAAATCATCGTCAAGCAGCACGATATCACCAGCATCCTTGGCAATATCCGCTCCCGACCCCATGGCGATCCCGACGTGTGCATTGGTAAGTGCAGGGACGTCATTGACACCATCACCAGTCATAGCAGTGATGTCGCTCTCTTCCAGTACACCCAATATACGATGCTTTACTTCAGGTACTACTCGGGCGAAAACTCGCGCGTCATGTACAGCATGTCGAAACTCGACATCGCTCATATCAGCAATGGCGCGACAATCAACAACCTGATTTTTGTGCTCGACTAGCCCAATACGCGTACCGATCGCAAACGCAGTTTCCGCATGATCGCCCGTGATCATACGTACCGTAATCCCAGCCGCCCTTGCAGCCTTGATCGAAGCAGCAGCCTCAGGTCGCAGCTCATCTGCAATAGCAATCAAGCCTACAAATATCATGCGTCCGCTCGATATAGCCGCTTCTAGTGACGCCACCGACTCTGAGATATGCTCAATATGCCCTAGCGCAATGACGCGATACCCCAGACTCGTAAAATGGCGGAGAGTCGCTTCAGCATCAGCTCGTCGCGTCCGATCGGCCGCGTAACACTGCGCAATAATACCCTCTGGCGCACCCTTGATCGCCGCTTCGTAGCGATCGCCTGCCCGCCAGATGTTGCCACTCATCGTCAATGACTGATCAAATGGCAAACTTTTTTCAAATGTGCGCCCTTCGGGGTGAACGGCCTGCCGATCGCGAGAATATTCTTGCATCGCAGTATCAAGTGGGTCAGTGCTGACACCTTCTGTCGCATTGCTTGCCAGCAATAGCCACCGCGCCACATCGTGCGGGGTATGCGCAGGTTGCCAAATTTCTTGGACACTCAGTTTATTTTTTGTGAGCGTGCCAGTTTTATCGCTTGCGATAGTCGTAATGATACCGATGTTTTCGATCGCTTTCATGGAGCGTGCCAAGGCATTATACTTTGCAAGCCGTCGCATACCAAGGACCAATATAACCGTAATTGCAACCGGCAACCCTTCCGGTACTGCTGATACCGCCATAGACATGACAAAGCGAAGCGCTTCGGCGAGCGGTATACCCCGAGCAAGAGCCAGCACCAGTACCACGATCGACACGCCGCCGATCGCCATAATTAATTTTGAGATAAGCTGGTCAATTTTTTCCTGCGCTGGTCCTTTCTCGCTCGTCGGTACCGCAAGCTCAGCTAATTTGCCGAACTCGGTATGCATTCCCGTATGCGTCACAACCATCACTGCCCGTCCCGACACAACAAATGAACCTTGAAACAACATGTTTTTCTGTGCAAAAACTGCATGCTCACCGTGTAAAACATGTACTGTTTTCACAATCGGCAACGATTCACCCGTCAACATCGCTTCATTTACCCGAACGCTTTCGTCATGAACAATTCTCCCGTCAGCAGGTACTTTTTCTCCCTCGCTTACGATCACGATATCACCAGGGACCAACGTATCCGCAACAACCTCACGATTCGCGACGCCATCTCGGACGACATGCACCAAATGCTAATCTTGTCTCCGTAGACTCCGCAGTACTCGTTCGGTCGAATACTGCTGGACATAGTAGATTGTCGCATTGATAAAAATGATGACGCTCACGATAATCGCATCTACATGGTGTCCTGAATACGCGCTCAGTAGTGCCGCGGCAATCAGCACCCAGGCAAATATATTCATAAATGGTTCAAGGATTTTGCGCCATAGTGGCTCGCCTTTCACGCGAATCGTATTGAGGCCATAGTGACGTAATCGACGAGCCGCTTCATCGCTCGATAATCCTTCACTGCGCGACACTCCTAATTCAGCCAGCGCGTCTTCAACGGCACGTTGATAAAACATCATAACCTTAAGTATATCAGCTTATGGTTGCCTTTTCTCCACCCATAGATCATGATAGAAGTACATAATATGGAGGGTATATATGGCAAAATTTGAAATCTACCAAAGCAAAAATGGCTATCGTTGGCGCCTCAAAGCTGGCAATGGCGAAGTCGTCGCAACCGGCGAAGAATACGCCAGCAAAGATGGTGCCATGCGCGGCTGCGAAGCAGTCCAGCGCGCTGCTGCCGAAGCTGACATCGTCGAAGTCGAGCAATAGCGACTGCTTGATTACGTAGCACCAAACGCCCTCTTGCCTCTCGTGCAAGAGGGCGTTCTTACAGGTTAAAACCCGAGAGTAACGCCCACAATCCCATAAGCGATTACTGTAGCGACAAACCCAACTCCTACGGTCGCTATCTGGTTCGCGCGACGGGCCGTAAATCTCTGTGCCAGTATCATATCGGCAAGCAGCAACATCAGCCAAACGAACATTAGCCCGCCCAGGACGATGATCGCAGTCGGTACGAGACTATTGTCAAACCCACCGATCGGCCTATTGATACCTTCCATCAAGCCCATCACTCCTAGCGGCAACGCAATTGTGACCCCTGCGGCAATGAGGAGAAAAAATATTCCTAGTCCTTTTGTGATAAATCGACGAATCACCGCAATACGCTCGTTTGTAAACTCATGCGCACTAAACTCTTTGATACTTGCTGCAGTGATTGGCTGACCATGCATCTGTAGTTTTTGCCCAGCCGTGTGTGCGGGTGGGATTATCAACCAAAGTAGCAGATACACACATACAAACACGACATGCGTGAGCAATGCAAGGATCACAAATGCGACCCGAACAAGTACTGGATCGATCGCAAAATACGCCGCCAATCCGCTACATACTCCGCCCAGTAAACCATTGTCTATATCGCGGTAGAAGCGCCGCTCGCTCCACTTAGGCTCTCTTCCAGTGGCAGATTCCGCCTCATTTTCATCGATAAAATCTTTTGGCTCACCCAGATGCCTACGGAGATCGACGACATCTTCAGCCGTGATGACACCGCCCGCCACAACGTGTCGCTCAGCCAACAACTCAACCATGCGAGATTCGATATCACTCATGACATCCTCGTCCGCATGTGTCGAGAGCGCGTCAATGTAGCGCTCGAGATCTTTTTTTGCCGCCAGTTCGATATCGTAGGCGACTTTGGCAAGATGAATACGTGTAATTTCTTTCATGGGGCTCCTTATAATTTCTTCAGTGTCATACTGAGTTTAGCTATCTTGTGCCAAGCCAATTCGACAACTTGGCGTCCACGGTCAGTTACCTCGTAATACTTGCGTGGCGGGCCTTGCTCGCTCTCATGCCACACATACTGCAGCAAGCCATCCCGTTGCAATCGGCTCAGGAGTGGATAGATCGTGCCCTCGACGACGACCAGCTCAGCGTCGCGTAACCTCACGATAATATCCGACGTATACACCGGTTCACGCGAACAGACTTTGAGCACGCAATATGCGAGGAAGCCTTTGCGTAGCTGTACTGCGAGATTCTCGGCGTATCCTTCAGCATCAAATACATTCCATTCATTACTCATAATAGTTCTATGTTATACAAGGTACTATAATTTGTCAATAGATTACGGGAGAAAAGTGAAGTTACGTCTTGATACGAAATCGCTTCCAGATCAGACCATCGAGCGAGAGATGTGAAAAATATCCAACAACCGCGGCGCCATAGTACACAAGACTGATCGCCAGCACTTTGTCATTCGCAAGATATGGCACGAT
>CAYWYG010000018.1:0-5706 GCA_964462335.1 uncultured Candidatus Saccharibacteria bacterium
ACATCGGCGACCGAGTAAGCGTATGGATAGAGCTTACGATCAATGAATGGCAGGGGAGACGCACAGTCGAAGGAAGACTTCTCCGGCTCGAAAGAGTTGACTAAAAAGCGTAACTATGATAAAATAGAATAAATGAATCCCACAACCACCGAAGCATCTTTGCGACCTGAGCGTGACTATCGGTTTGGTTCGAGTAAAACGATAGATTTTATGCGCAGTCAGGCGTGGTACATCATACTTGATACTGCTGGTAAAGCTCGTGCCGAAGGCTGGGCGTGTGGTTGTCCGATCGTCAATCAACTTATTGAGGCTCGCGGTGCCGAAGCGATGCTGGAGCGCTACAGCGAAGTCAATACGGTACATGGTGAACTGATGCGAGAGTTGCAAGTGCACAATCCATCGCTGCTTAAGCTGATGACGCATCCTGTCGATCGTCTGCCGGAAGAGTTGCCATGGCTGTATGAAGATGAGTCGGTACCCGCTGACTACAAAGAAAAGATGCCGGTGATCGGTTCGCTCGTGGGGTATGCGTTGCCACGGGTCATGATAGAGTTGTACCGACAGCAGCATGGTTTGATTGAAGATACTGATATGGACGACTGCTGGGAACTTGTACAAGATGAATTAAAAAAGTCCCGGAGTCCCTATGAGCTACTGGCACGAGTCTCGGAGTATTCGTATACGCTGGGCGTAGAGCCGCGAGATATCTTTCATCATGTATTTATCGAAGGCTGGCTTGATGAGCATAACGCAACGTCGGTCATGGCTGAAGCGGCTGCAGCATTTCGCCAGTATGCGCCAAAGTTATTTGAAAAGTACATCGCCCTTACTCCAGAGGAATGGCAAGAGCAAGAACTGCATATGGACTTCGCAAGCGTCATCAATCACCGTGCCGGGAGTGGTGAAAAAATTAAGAGTGATACATATGGGCTGATGAATCACTTGGCAACTGTAGACGTGCGTGCTCGTGGTGGTGTCATCATAGGGTGTGCACTAGAAGACTCAAAAAACACGCAAGTGGTGCCGATATTGTATTGCGACGATGCGTCTAAATCTAAAGTGTCCGCGACACACCCTATGAGCCCCGTTGGGCCAAGCGATGGTGTCGGTGGCCAACACGGGCCGTGGCGCTGGGCTAATTTTCGACGGTTCCCGTCCGGTAATGAAAATGTCATATATATGCAAGCCGAGCGTGGTGATGTCGGTGAGTCAACCATGACGCGATCGGTAGATTTGTCTGATCCATCTGCGCTCAAAATTACGTCAGCCGTGCAGTCAAACAAATACGAAGAATCTGAGCCAACGAGTCTCGGTGAGCATGCCTATTTCGCATGCAAAGAACCAGATATCTACTCATTGCTGGTAGATGGTAAGGGATTGCATGAGGTACTGGATGGGGTAAATCTCGACGACATCATGGCGGGTGAGCCGTATCATTGGCGCAATGCGCCTGCAGAGATGATACTCGCATTTGCAGATGGTCGTACAATCAAGCTCTCGGCCGAGGCGTCAGTGGATGGAGACGCAGTATCACACGATTACCTCGTCTGGCATCGTCCAGGTACCGATAGCATATGTATTGAACCAGTTGTTGGGTATGTGCCCGGTCAGGCTGGTCGTATCATCCTTGCTCCTGGCGCGTTGATTACTCTGCAAACGTCGATTGCTTTAATCGCGGCTGAACAGTAGACTGACATGGCTGAAATGCTTGCGGTTGTCGTGCCTGCCTATAACGAACTGGGGGTCGGTCGCACACTACAGTCTCTCCATGATCAGCGCATGAGAGATGATGGCGGCGTCATGCACATTGTCGTCGATAACGGATCGACGGATGATACTCGTGCGCGTGTAGAGCAGTTTGCGCGCGAACATGACGGGTTTCCTCTGCAGATCGTCGATGAACCAGGGAAAGGCACTGGGCGTGCCGCTGATACAGGGTTTCGCTATGCGATTGAACACGGCGCAGGCATTGTCGCACGGACGGATGCTGATACGCTACCACGATTCGACTGGACCTCGCGGATTTACTATAAAATGACATTGCCTAGCGCTCCACAACTCGTTAGCGGACTAATTTTGCCGATTCACGACAAGGACTATAGACGTGGGGATAGTGTCTTGATGCCTGTCGCGTCATTGGGGGCGAGAGCGGCACTTGCAATTTCTCATGGAGATGTACGCTACTTGCGGGGAGTAACGGGCGGCAACATGGCCGTAAACAGTGACGCGTATGAGCAGGCGGGAGGATTTCCACGAACACGGATTGAGGATTTGGACGAAGATATCGCATTTGCTCTGAGAGTGTATGATCGCTTTGGGTGGTGTAGTATCAATTTCGATCCTGGTATGGTCGTCCGCACGTCGATGCGGCGCGTGCGACACATGGGGTGGGCGGGGACGGCGCTTCATCATCTCGCATCTGATCGAAGCGTGCGCTATCGTGGCGTTGCCGATATAAGATAACTCATCCTGTGCTCGAGCTTCCAATCTGTTACAATACTGCGATTATGATTCAGGTTACCCGTAAAGATGACGAAGAGGCGAATGAAAATCTCATTTACTCATTTAATTACAAAGTGTTGAGGAGTGGCTGCTAAGACTAGGAACAGCACCATAAAGGTGTATTATAAGACTATGCTTGATCAAGAAGATTTTATACAAAAGTTTGAAGATATGCAGCGACGTACAGTTGAGGCAACGCGTTATGTCGCTAGTACGCTTGTAGCTGGTGAAAATGAGAAACAAATAGCCGATCGTTATTATAAAGCTCTTGCTGATAATGGTCTTATAGAGCATTGGTATCCTGTTCTTGTGTATATCGGTAAAAGTACGAGTCTACCGATATCTCGACGATATCATCTTCCGTCAGCAGAAGTAACATTGAACACAAATGACATTGTAATGCTTGATTGCACCCCGCTTGATCATACGGTATGGAGTAATTGGGCTGAGACTTTTTCAATAGGTAGCGATCCATTTTACGCTGAACTTATTGCAGATTCACAAAAACTAGTTAATCAAGTCTATGACTTTACTCGACGAGAAGCAAAAACAATAGGAGACATTTATTATTTTGCGATGGATCTAATCCAGTCAGGAGAGTTTATATCACTGGATCCAATGGGCGATGTCGGGCATTCAATTTTTCAGGTGCCAGATGGACAAAAAGTTGAAAATACCCCTATGCAAGACCGAACATTCTTATATCCCGAGCATGGTAACAAACAAGTCGAAGGAATTATATCTATAGAACCACAGCTAGGAAAAAAACATCCTATAACCGGTGATATGTATAGCACAAAAATACAAAAGGTTTACATCGCACCAACTATAAAGTCTTAGCTTGCGTATCTGTTAATCATCTGCTACTATAGTGCGAGTATGATACAAGTTACCCGTAAAGACGACAAAGAAGCGAATGAAAATCTCATTCGCCGATTTAACCGCAAAGTATTGCAGAGCGGCCTGATGGCGACTGCCAAAGCGACTCAGCGGTTTGAAAAACCGATCAGCAAAGTCGAACGCCGCAAAAAGGCGATTATCCGACGTGCTCGCAAGAGCGACAAGATGATGAAAATGCGCCTCGGGGTGCGTTGATGTCAGTCTTGAAAGATCGTATCCAAGCCGACCTCAAGTCGGCTATGCTTGCTCGTGATGTCGTCCGTACCCAGACATTGCAGGGGCTCAAAGGCGCAATTTTGAACGAAGAAGTCGCCGGAAAATGCCGCGACACTGGTTTGCCCGAAGCTGATATCGAAAAAGTCATTGCCCGCGAGTGCAAAAAACGTGATGAAGCGGCCGCCATGTATGACCAAGGTGGTAACGCCGAGAGTGCGGCCAAAGAGCGTGCTGAGAAAGAAATCCTCAGTGCCTATCTGCCGACGCAGCTCAGCGAAGCGGAAGTTATATCTGTTATTGATACCATCCTAGACGAAATCAAACCCGATGGCATGAAAGACATGGGCCGGGTGATCGGTGCAGTGAAAGCGCGCGTGGGAAATAGTGCCGACGGTGCATTGGTTGCGCAACTTGTCAAAAACAAGCTACAATAAAGACAATTAGTTTGATGAGGGGTGATACGCGTGATTTTATTTTTTGGGCCGACAGGTGCGGGGAAAAGCGTGCAAGGGCAGATGCTGGGCGTACGGCAAGGTTGGAAGTGGTTAAGCACTGGTGAGATGCTGCGGCGCAGCGAAGATCCTGAGGTCATCGCAGTACTAAAATCTGGCGAACTTGTCAGTGATGAGCTGACCTATGAAGTATTTGAGCAAGCAGTCGCCGACGCACGGCAAGATAACTACTCCAACATCATCGTCGATGGATTTCCTCGTACCAAAGAACAAGCTGAGTGGCTGGCAGATCATATGCAGCGCACTGGGCACCAGATAGATTTAGTGGTGGCGCTCGAAGTGCCTGAAGCTGAGATCATGAATCGGCTTGAAAAACGTGGTCGCATGGAAGACACGCCCGAGACGATTGCGCGTCGTATGGCGATCTATCGTCAAAAAATGTATCCGCTCCTGGCTGTATTTGCCGAGGATCATGTGCCGATCGTGCATGTCGATGGCAACGGCACGGTCGGGCAAATTCACGACAAGATCTATGACGAACTCGTACATCGGAGCCTTGTCTAGGCCATGTTTACGCAGGTCAAAACAGCAACTGAGATCGAAGGGATGCGTGAAAGCGGTCGTATGCTTGCGACGGTGCTTGATGTGCTCGGCGCGATGGTTGCGCCTGGTGTGAGCGAGCGAGAACTCGCTGATCGCGCGGCGGCAGAACTCAAAAAACTCGGTGGGCATCCGACGTTCAAAGGCTATCATGGTTTTCCTGATGTCATCTGTATCTCGACAAATGACAAAGTGGTGCATGGCATCCCGAGCGACTACATGCTGCGTGCCGGCGATATCGTCTCACTTGATTTTGGCGTGACGTATCGTGGCATGGTGACTGATAGCGCGAGGACATTTCTCGTCGGTGATGTTGATCAAAAAGTGCGCCAGCTTGTGGCTGAGACGAAGAAATCTCTCGATGCGGGTATCGCGACACTGCATGATGGTGTGACGACTGGTGATATCGGGGCGGCGGTGCAACGTGTGCTTGATGCGCACAAGTATGGTATCGTGCGCGATCTTGTCGGACACGGCGTGGGCCACGAGCTGCATGAGGAGCCAGATATTGCGAATTACGGTACAGCGGGTCATGGCCCGACGCTACGAGCGGGTATGACGATTGCAATTGAACCGATGGCAAATCTCGGCGTGGCCAATGTCGTCATGGACCCAGATGGCTGGACGATTCGCACGCGCGACGGCAATCCAAGCGCACATTTTGAAAACACGGTGCTGATATGCGATGATGGAGCGGAAGTGTTGACGAAAAGCTTACTATAAGCGGGGGGTATTAGGATGGACCTAGAACGTAGTCATGTGGGTGGTGAAGAATTTACAAAACCAAAAACTGATGAGGAATTAATAGAGGAAATCTTAGGTATCATGAAACAAATTGATGATGCGCATGAGTCAGGAAGTGGCATGTCGCTGGAAGATCTACTTAACAAACTTAAGGAATTTGACCCCGAGCTAGTGAAGCGATGTGGTGATATGCGGCGTTCTGCGATGTATAAGCAACCTCGGCCGCAATGGTTTGGCCAGCATGTTGCCTAGATGATAGTTTGATTAAGGGTTATGCTATAATTTTCATATA
>CAYWYG010000018.1:5806-16229 GCA_964462335.1 uncultured Candidatus Saccharibacteria bacterium
CAGCATGTTGCCTAGATGATAGTTTGATTAAGGGTTATGCTATAATTTTCATATATGCAAGAAAACTCTCGATATGCGGTTGGTTTGGACGTCGGTACCACGACCGTGCGGTGCGTTGTCGGACATATAGAAGGCGCGCAGGTATTACCGACAATCATCGGTGTGGCCGAATGTCCCAATAGCGGTATGCGCAAAGGCACGGTCGTCAATCTTGTCAATACAGCGAGTGCGATCGACAAAGCGCTTGAGGAAGCCGAGCGGATGAGCGGCTTTCAAATTCATGGTGCGACGGTGAGCGTAAACGGGTCGCATATCATCGGTATGACGAGCAAGGGCGTCGTGGCGGTTGGGACGGGTAGTCGTGAGATTACTGAGGAGGATCTAGCGCGAGTTGAAGATGCGGCAACCGTCGTGCAACTACCCGCAAATCGCGAGATATTGGAAGTCACGCCACGTAGCTATGAACTCGACGGTCAAGAAAACATCAAAGATCCGCTCGGTATGACGGGTGTGCGGCTTGAGGTCGATGCTCATGTCATCACGGCACTTGGCCCGCATCTGAAGAATTTGCACAAAGCCTGCGAAATGACAGAGACTGCACCTCACGCGACGGTCCTCGCTGGATTGGCCGCGGCTCGTGCTGTCGTCAGCGACCAGCAAACTGAAAATGGCGTTGTCCTCGTCGATATCGGTGGAACGACAACCAATGTCGCCGTATTTGAAGAAGGTGACCTGCAACACGTTGCGGTACTGCCAGTCGGCAGCGTCAATATCACCAATGATCTCGCGATTGGGCTTAAGACAGATCTCGATATCGCTGAGATGGTCAAGCTTGAACATGCGGTTGCGGTACCGACGCTTCGCAAGGAGAAAAAAGACATGATCACTGTCACTGTTGGTGATAAAAAGCATGAGTTTTCTCTCAGTGATATCGATATGATCGTCGATGCGCGGCTCGAAGAGATATTTGAGCTGGTAAACAAAGAACTCAAAAGTATTGGCCGTGCGGCGAAGTTGCCCGGTGGCGTGGTACTGAGCGGTGGCGGAGCAGCGATGGCGGGTATGGCTGAATATGCACGTTCTGCGCTCCAGCTGAGTGCTCGTGTCGGAGAGACGCCAGAGTTTGCAGGAGTGTCTGAGAAAGTTTCTGAACCGACTTGGAATACAGCAGTTGGACTCATGTTGATTGATCTCGAAGGTGCGGGGATCCATACGGCCACACAACAATCGCGTGCCTCATCAGGTGTACCTAATCTAAATTTGACGAAAATATCTCAGAAAATAACTGGGGTAATCAGTAAGTTTCGTTCATAATTTGTGTTCAAATACTCGCCTGAGTAAAGCATGAATACAATCTTGGCAAGGCTCGAAAAGCCGTGTATACTTATTGTGAACAAAGCGAGGGAAATTATATATGCCTGAAGTAAAACCAACTGATATCCAAGCCTTTGCCACGATCAAGGTCGTTGGTGTGGGTGGCGCGGGCGGCTCAGCCGTCAACCGTATGAAAGACGCTGGGCTTGGCGGCGTACAGTTTATCGCTGTCAATACTGATGCACAGGCGCTCCACAATAGTAAGGCGGATATCAAAATTCATATTGGCCGTGAGACTACTCGAGGTCTCGGTGCTGGTGCTGATCCTGCGGTTGGCCAAGCTTCGGCAGAGGAATCACGTGATGAGATAAAAAAGGCGCTTGAAGGCGCTGATATGGTATTTGTCACCATAGGGGCTGGGGGTGGTACTGGTTCAGGAGCTGGTCATATCGTCGCAGGTATCGCGCGAGAACTCGGTATTCTCGTCGTCGGGGTTGCGACGAAACCATTTAGTTTTGAGGGAGAAAAACGACGTACCAACGCCGAATGGGCGATTGCTCAGCTCGGTCGTCAAGTTGACACGCTCATCACCATCCCGAATGATCGATTGCTACAGACAATTGACCGACGCACGCCACTTCTTGAGACATTTAAAATCGCCGACGATGTACTACGACAAGGTGTCCAAGGTATATCCGAGTTGATCACTGAGCATGGCCTGATCAACCTCGACTTTGCGGATGTCAAAGCGATCATGAGTAATGCTGGTAGCGCACTCATGGGTATTGGGCGGGCAAGCGGTGAAGACCGCGCCGCAAAGGCTGCGCAACAAGCAATCGAATCACCGCTGATCGAAGTGTCAATCGATGGTGCGAAAGGGGTATTATTCAATGTCACCGGTGGCTATGACATGAGTATGAGTGAGATCCAGGAAGCGGCTGAGATCATCACTGCGGCTGTCGCGCCTGACGCCAATATCATATTTGGTGCGACGCTCAAGCCTGAGATCGAGGATGAACTTATCATCACGGTGATAGCAACCGGATTTGACTCTGAGTACCTTCATAACCAAGTACCAAGCATGCCGCCGTCATTTGGTGCTATGACAATGCCAACTGTCGCGATGACATCTCCTCAGGATGTGTCTGATGAAGATATAAAAAATGTCGACATGAATCTTGACAATGATCATGCGGCACGAGTCGGTAGTAGTTTTAGTGACGAAGAGCCAGCCGGTAATATCTGGCAACAAGCTGACGAAGATGAGTCGGATACGCCAGCATTTCTCCGCCGCCGCAAGAAATAACCACAAGCACTATATGTTGCATAAAATACACTTGCCATGCACCACATGTAGAGCTTATAGTAAATAGCAGCTACACGAGCGGGTTGTGAGGCCAGCTATGGGAGGTGTAGAGTGCAGGCTAAAAACTAGGAGTAACGCATGAAATGCCCACGATGCCAAAAAGACTGTTCAAAGGTCGTTGAGTCACGAGACGCTGCTGATGGAGACGCTATTCGTCGTCGTCGCGAGTGTCTGGAATGTGCTCATCGCTACACCACCTATGAACGAGTCGAGCGGCCAAACTTAGCCGTGATCAAAAAAGACGGTAGTCGTGAGCTATATGATCGCCACAAGCTCTTTGCAGCAATCCATCGTTCGGTCGGTAAGTTTCTGACCTCTGATATGGAGATCGAAGAACTGATCGGACGAGTCGAGGACGAGTTGTATGGTCTAGGCGTGAGTGAGATCCATTCTCGCCAGATCGGTGACTTGGTGCTCGAAGAGCTGGCTCGTCGCAACGAAGTCGCCTATGTTCGTTTTGCGAGTGTCTACCGTGAGTTTAAGACGGTTGCAGAGTTCGAAGAGGCGTTGGCTCAGCTCAAAAACGTGCGCCAAAAATAGATATAAGCTCTGTGCGCTAAAGGCGGTACGGCACTATGAGGGTAGATTGCCGGATCGTACAAACAAACAACATTAAAAACTATCAAATAAAGGAGGGGAGTTACTATGGCACAAACCGTGTCCGCGCTTGCTATTGCGCGTTATTTTACAGAGGTCGGAGTGCATCCGTATGATCAGCTCAAATGGGTCAAACGAGAGTCAAAGATCGTCAACCCAAGCAGCGGCAAGGTCGTCTTTGAGCAAAAAAGTGTCGAGTTCCCAGAATTTTGGAGCCAAAATGCCATCAACATCGTCACTCAGAAGTATTTTTATGGTACGCCAGGTACACCGCAGCGTGAGACGAGCCTGCGTCAGCTGATCGACCGTGTCGCCAACACGATCACCAAGCATGGCTACGACAACGGCTACTTTACATCCGAAGACGAAGCCGACACGTTCAATGCCGAACTCAAATATATATTGGCGACACAACGTGCCGCATTTAATTCTCCCGTCTGGTTCAATATCGGCACGCCGGATCGTCGCCAGCAGGCGAGCGCGTGTTTCATCCTCCATGTCGACGACAGCCTCAAAAGCATCCTCAATTGGTACCGCGAAGAAGGCATGATCTTCAAAGGTGGGAGCGGTGCGGGACTCAACATCAGCACGCTACGGGGCAGCCAAGAAACACTTAGCACGAGCGGCGGACGCGCCAGCGGACCGGTTAGTTTCATGCGTGGTGCTGATGCGAGCGCTGGGACAATTGCGAGCGGTGGCAAGACGCGCCGCGCGGCCAAGATGGTCATTCTCAACATCGATCACCCTGATATCGAGGAATTTATCTGGTGTAAAGCCATCGAGGAACGCAAAGCATTTGCGCTCGCCGAAGCTGGTTTTGACATGAGCCTCAACGGCAAAGACATCCATTCGATCCAGTATCAAAATGCCAACAACTCTGTCCGCGTGACTGATGATTTTATGCGCGCGGTCGAAAAGGACGAAGACTGGGCCCTCGTCGGCGTCAGAGACAAAAAAGTCTACAAGACGGTCAAAGCTCGTGATATCTTCCATCAGATCGCCGAAGCGGCGTGGGAGTCGGCTGACCCTGGTATGCAATTTGATACCACTATCAACGACTGGCACACTACGCCAAAAGCTGGACGTATCAATGGTTCGAACCCGTGCTCGGAGTACATGCACATCGACAACTCTGCGTGCAACCTAGCCAGCCTCAATCTCCTGAAATTCCTCCGCGAGGACGGTAGTTTCGATGTCGAAGCCTACAAGCACGCGATCGATGTGATCTTTCTCGCCCAAGAAATTCTCGTCGGCTACAGCGAATACCCGACCGATGCGATCGATCAAAACACACGTCGTTTTCGCCAGCTCGGTATGGGCTACGCCAACCTCGGTGCGACGCTCATGGCCAAAGGTCTCCCGTACGACAGCGACGAAGGCCGTGCCTTTGCCGCCGCGCTCACTGCGATCATGACGGGTGAAGGCTATGCGACCAGTGCTCGTATCGCCAAGCGCGTTGGGCCGTTTGATGGCTATGCCAAAGACAAAGAAGGCATGAACCGTGTGCTCAAAAAACACCGTGGTGCCGTGCGTGATATCGATGCGACGCTAGTCGAAGAGGAGCTGCTCAGCGCGGCCGCGAGTGTCTGGGACGATGCGGTCGAGCTCGGAGAAAAATACGGCGTGCGCAACGCCCAGGCGACAGTGCTTGCGCCGACTGGTACGATCGGATTTATGATGGACTGTGACACGACAGGAGTTGAGCCAGACTTTAGCCTGACGAAATTTAAGACGCTCGTCGGTGGTGGGAGCATGATCATCGTCAACCAGACGATCCCGCGTGCGCTCAAGACACTTGGTTACAACAAAGCGCAGACCACAGAGATCGTAGAATACATTCATGAGCATGGTACGGTCGTCGGTGCGCCACACCTCAAGCAATCAGACTATGACGTCTTTGCCTGTGCGGTCGGTGACAATGCGATCCACTACATGGGTCACGTCAAGATGATGGGTGCAGTGCAGCCGTTTCTGTCGGGTGCGATCAGCAAGACCGTCAATATGCCAGAAAGCGCGACTGTCGAAGATGTCGAACAACTGCACATGGATGCCTGGAAATACGGTCTCAAAGCAGTCGCCATCTATCGTGATGGCAGCAAGATAGGACAGCCGCTCAGCGATAAAAAATCAAAAGATAAGAAAGATGCTGAGCCAAAAGTAGTCGAAAAAATCGTTCGTAGCAACGAGCGTCGTGAGCTGCCTCGTGTCCGCAATAGCAAGACGATCCAGTTCAAGATCAGTGATCTCAAAGGCTACGTGACCGTCGGTGAATTTGAGGATGGTACACCAGGTGAAATCTTCATCACCGTCGCAAAAATGGGCTCAACACTTGCCGGTCTCATGGATGCGTTTGGTCGCTCGGTCAGTTACGGCCTGCAGTATGGCGTGCCGCTCAAAGCCTATGTCCGCGGTATGAGTAATACTAACTTTGCGCCGTTTGGTTCGACTGATGACCCAGAAGTCAAGACTGCGACCAGCATCGTCGACTACATGTTCCGTCGTCTGGCGATCGAATACCTCTCGATCGACGATCGGCTCGAGCTGGGTCTCGCAAGTCTCGACGAACTCGAAGCTGAACTTGCCGGCCAGCAGGCAAGCTTGCTTGAACAAGAACCGACCAAAGAAGCCGCGACTGATATTGCTCCCGAGGCAACAGTCAGTGATGTGGTGCCTGAAGATCTCGTGACAAAGGAATCGCCAGAGACGACATTTCGCACTGCCCGTGCTGAGCTAAAAGTCGCTGACGCCACGGCGCCGCTCTGTAGTAACTGTGGCAATGTGACGCAACGGGCTGGGTCATGCTATGTGTGCACGAGTTGTGGCAGCACGACTGGCTGTTCGTAGAAAGGGAGATTCTAGACGCTAGATACTAGATTCTAGAATAATCACAAAGCTAACAAAACCGTCCGCTATGTATGTGGGCGGTTTTACTTGTGCTTGCAAAATGAGGTGGAATCAGTATGATAACAGCAGAATTTCGGTTGTCGACGGGCGATGCCCGCACCGAGATTAGAGGAGGCAAGAACTCCGTGAACGTTATCACTTGGGCACTCTCAAATCCGATTCAGTACATGCTGGCTGGATGGGGGATTGCCTTCATGGTGGTGATCTGTCTGTTGTTCGTCGGGGGGAACCCGGCACAGCTCCTGATGGGCGGTAGATGGAGTGTCATAGGCCTGATCGCATGGACCTTCATCTGGCCCATCATGATCGTCATCTTGATCCTGATGACCGTCATGGTGGCGGCTACGGATGATCCCTGAGTCTGCACTCGAAGTAGAGCAGCCGTAGCGCGCGTCGCCACGGCACCGCTCCTTCGGGGGCGGGCTCTATTTCATTTACCCCATTTTTCATCTCCCGTATCTCTCTTTCATTCATTGTTCATTGCCAACTCTTCCTTGCTCCTCCCATATTTCATATTTCATTTTTCATATTTCTGCCTCATAATATGAGACATATGCGGACATTTGTAGTGTATAAGTCAGAGAGTGATCACGCGCGCGATGTGCTGACGTGGCTGGGTGATTTTACGCGGCAGACGGGTCGCACGATAGAGACGATCGATCCTGAGACGCGCGAGGGCGTGAGTCTGTGTCGGACGTATGATATCGTCGAATATCCGAGTATCGTGGTGCTTGATGACAATGGGCAATTACAGACGATGTGGCGGGGACGACCGCTACCAACCATAAGTGAGGTGTCGTACTATGTTTCGCAAAGCTAGAGAATTTTTTACGCATGAAGATAAAAAGCTGCGTGACGATCGCTGGATATTTGCCAGTATGCTCGCGGGTGCAGTTCTCAGTCTCATTGCTTCATTTGTGCTGAGCGTTGAAGCAGTCGAATTGGCACGTGATCCAGGAGCGATTCTCAGTTGTAGTATCAATGCTGTACTCAACTGTGCAACTGTCGGCCTGCATCCGAGCGCGAGCTTGTGGGGTTTCCCTAATAGTTTTTTGGGACTCATGGCAGAGCCTGTCGTCATCACAGTGGCGATTGCGGGTCTTGCGGGTGTGCATTTTCCACGACGGTTTATGTACGCGGCACAGCTATGCTATACGCTTGGGTTTGCCTTTGCGCTCTATCTTTTCTACACGAGTTACTTTGTCATCGGTGCGCTGTGTCCGTGGTGTCTGCTCGTGACGGCGACGACGACATTTGTCTGGTTTGCGATTACGCGCTACAACATACGGGAGAATAATCTCTACCTTTCGAAGAAATGGTCTGAGCGCGCACACCATTTTGTCGAAAAAGATTACGACAAACTCGTCCTCTTTAGTGTCGTCTTTGTGCTAGTGGCTGCGATTTTGCTCAAATACGGCAACGCGTTGTTCGCATAAAAATAAGAGGGGGGTAGTATGCAAGATTTTATCGTTCGTTTACTCGTCGCGGGTGGCGTCATGGGCGTGATCGATGCACTATGGCTAAGTGTGATCGCAAAGCAGTTTTATCGTAGTCAGATAGGGCAATTGCTGCTCGAAAAGCCCAATATGCCAGCGGCGGTTATATTTTATGTGATCTACGTCGTCGGTATCGTGGCATTTGTCCTCGCGCCGGCGCTAGAAAAAGGCTCGTGGCAGCACGCGCTGGGGTATGGGGCACTGTTTGGTTTCGTCGCCTATGCGACGTATGATCTCACCAACCTTGCGACGCTCAAAGGCTGGACGACGAAGCTGGTGGTCGTCGATTTGCTATGGGGTGCATTTCTCACTACGGTCGTCGCCGGCATAAGTTTTTGGTTTTTGCACCGTGGGTGAAGTGAGCTGGCCGCCGCTCTATACACTTCCGCTTGAAAAGCTGGCGTTATGGTGGGCGATTGGTTTGGCTGTGGCTATAGCGTTTCAGACTGTCATGTTTTTGATAGGCCGTGCACGACGGCGCTATGATATCGTCGACGTTGGCTGGGGACTGTCGTTTATTGTGCTCGCGTGGACATGGTGGCTACTTGCCAACGATAACTGGCCGATGTTTGGCGCATGGGATGCATGGCCAGTTGTTGTGATGGTAAGCGTATGGGGTATTCGGCTCAGTCTCCATATCGGCAAGAGGTTTCTCGCGTCGTCGCATGAAGATGCGCGATATGTCGAGTTACGTAAAAAATGGCGATCGCACAGTGCAACGACGATCTATATCAAAATATTTTTGCTCCAGGCGCTGCTCGCTTCGGTCATCGCATTGCCAGTATATCTCATCATTGCGCAGAGCCGTCACTCGGCAGGTTTGATGAGTAGTGACAATGTGGTGCCTATCTGGATAGGTTTGCTGATGTGGCTGGTGGGTTTGCTGACAGAAGTGGTTGCGGACAGACAATTACGTCGTCATATCGCCGACTCACGCACGCGTGGCACGACATGTATGACTGGGCTATGGAAATATTCTCGGCACCCAAATTATTTTGGTGAATTGCTGATGTGGTGGGGTATCGGGTGTCTTGGCTTTGTATTTTCTTGGGAAGGAGCATGCCTTGGGTTGATTGGTCCAGCGCTACTGACGTATCTCATCGTGTATGTCTCGGGCATCCCGCCAGCCGAGGCTCGTGCAGCAAAGCGAGCCGACTGGAAAGATTACGCAAAGCGTACCAGCGTACTTATTCCGTGGCCACCATCTCGCGGCTAAGCATAACCGTTGCGTTTTTTTCTCGAGCGATGTATGCTTAGGATAGAAATATAAGGGAGGGTAGATCGATGGCAGCGAAAGCTTCATCTTATAGTAACGCGTGGAAGGCGCTGGCAGTGACGCGAATCACACTAGGATTTGTGTTTTTGTGGGCGTTTTTGGACAAGACATTTGGGCTCGGGTTTGCGACCGTAGCCGAAAAAGCATGGGTAGCCGGTGGTTCACCGACGACAGGTTTCTTAAAATTTGGTGTCAATGCGCACAGCCCATTGCGAGATTTCTTCACAGGCCTGGCTGGACAGGCATGGGTTGACTGGTTGTTTATGCTTGGTCTGCTCGGTATCGGTGTCGCGCTCATACTTGGTGTAGGCCTGCGCATCGCGGCCGTTGCCGGTACGACACTGCTCTTTATGATGTGGGCCGCCGAAGTACCCCTCGAGAACAACCCGCTCATTGATGACCACATCGTCTACACGTTGATCTTGTGGGTGTTTGCATTTGGACGCCGTGACTGGAGCCTCATCGGCTGGTGGATGAAACAGGGCAATGTGAAGAAACAAAGCTGGCTCTGGTAAACACTTAGTAGAATGTAGATTTTAGATTATAGATTTTGGAAGAAATGCGGTGAAACTTCACCGCATTTTTAGTGTGGTATAATCCACCATATGTTGTCACCATTTCATGATCCACCAAAAACTCCACCTCTGACAGTCGACGACGTAGTAGTCTATCGGTCAGATTTAGGGCCATATCCCACCAAGTCAGGCGGCCTTATGCATGTAGTTTTGGCATTTCCTAAAGACATCTTGCGGCGCATGGTCGATGTCGATGAGTTTGAAATGTCATTGGTACCTAAAGTAGAGTTAGGTCTCAGGGCATTTCATACCAAGGGGATTGCAACAGGGGCTGTGGGCGGCAAACATTTTCATCGTATCAAACAAGAAGTGATCTCACTTTCATCGGGTCGTGCTGAGTTTTTGATGGAAGATGTCTATGGCGGGAGCAGGATAATTGTACTTGATCAGTTTACAAGAGCGCTTCTGATACCGCCATTTGTCATGCATACCTACACGACACATGAAGCAACAGAGCTGATCGGTGTGTCGAACACACTTTATGATCACGATGATCCTGACACGTATGACACCTATGACCAGCAGACATTTGAGGAGCTGAAGTCATATTACCTGTCGGTGCGCTCATAGATTTTATTTTCAGCAACAGATGCGGTATAATTGGTTTACAGCGTATGAGCGGCTATCACCCGCGAGCTATCGGAAGAAAACCTATGTGGTGAGTAGAGCCGATCGGTATCGGCACGACAGACCGAACAAATAAAGTGCTAAAAGATCATCTCTTTTAGAAATCGGATGGTACCTCCCATTTCACTCGGGATCCGATAATAACAGAGGTGATTTTTATTTGGAGAAAATATATGAAATTATGGTACGACGAAGACGGTGAAGAGTTTCGCAACAGCGATGTCTGTTACGGGCGGGAGTATAAGCCTGAGGGTGGAAAAATCGATGT
>CAYWYG010000019.1:0-15495 GCA_964462335.1 uncultured Candidatus Saccharibacteria bacterium
TTTGCAATTTGTGATAAATTAGGAGCATCAACGTATTGCGGCAGGTGTGAGAGCTATCTCTACCGTTACCGACCGCATATGGGATAAGGTGATGAACCTTAGCGTGAGGTACGTTCACAACTCGGTAGCTATGATTTGGATTTCTCTGCGAGATGATCCAAGTCTAGTGTCAAATCATGCTATTTCATATGATGTCATGCCATGCATGACATTACCCTGTCAGATGACAGGGTATGCTGACGTGTCTACTGTGAGAGCTATATTTCAAGCAGTACCCACCCAAGCGTAGCGTGGCACAGGCATGTCGCCACCTATCTCCCATACGCCGCAATCTGAGGGAAGATATACGTGACGTGCGTGCCCCGCTGCGCTTGAGCGAGACAGTGAGCTTGTACTCCTGCTTTGTTCGCGCCAGCATGTCGAGACAGTATGTAAATTTTGTGTGTAAGTTCGGCTCATGTTTCTCCTTGAATTATTCTGGAGCAGCGCGCCAGCCCTAGCTACTGCTTAGGTTGACGCGCTGCTCCCGACGTGGGGGCGCGGGGGCACACACCCCTTCTGATCCAAATCAGCAGGGGGCGCCCGCCCCCAACACGACTAAGGAGAAACCCAACCATGGCCACCATCAACCTTCCGGATTTCAAGAACATCAAGACCCAGCGTGACAACTTCCATGGTGGCAAGTTCTTCGCCACACTGGTCGTCACTGTCGCCGCTGCCTACGCCGGCTACAACGGCTGGCTGAAGCTGCCGTCGCTCGCCGCGTTCGGCGGCACGATGGCAATCTTCGGCTATCTGGCGTTGCTCGCCGCCCTTTTCTGGGGCGTCAACAGCGCGTTGGCCTGGGCGCGCAACGTGGCCCTAGTCGCCGGCATGATCCTGGCCGGCCTGACGATCTACAACTTCAGCGGCTGGATGATCGTCTTTGCCGGATTCGACAAGGACGATGTCATCAAACTCGTCATCATCATCATCGGTCTCGTCGTGTACGCGGCCTGGATGGCACACAAGCCCAAGCGTCGTTCGTAGTCCACCACTACCACCAGAAAGGAGGTACGCCCATGCGTACCCTCACAGTCCCGGTGCGACGGTGGTTCGTAGCCCTCGTCGCCATCGCGCTCAGCATCCTCTTGACCGCCGGAGCTTGCTCCGGCGAGTCCGCGGTGTCGCGGCGCGACATCAGTGCTTTGGCGACGATCAGCGCGCTGTCGTGTAGCGATGCGCGCTCGATCAGCAACGAAGTGTCTCGCCTCGCCAACGCTTCGGCGCCTGGCGAGCGAGCTGGTCTGCAGAGTTGGGGTCTCGACCCTGACAACGCCAGCCAGCTCGAGTCCGCTCGCACCGCGCTCCTCGAGCGCGTCAAGCAGGCAGACTGCGTGGGCGCCACGACCCCGAGCGCCAACTCGTCGTCCAGCCAGGATGAGAAGATGGCGGCTGCCGCCGAAGCCCAGGAATGGGTTCGGCGGTTGGTGACCAAGTTCGCCGGCGTCACCACGATCCCGGACGACTGCCAGAAATGGCAGCCAGTCGCGGATTTGACGGTCGCGGAGTACTACCGCGACCGACCGGACAAGGAATCCGCCACGGCGTTCGGTCCCGACTGGGGCAATACGCCGTGTGCCGTCTCGATCAAGATGGTCGAGACGGCGTACCGTGATCCGGCGTTCGCCGTCAGCACCTACACCTCGCTCCCGGGTATCCCGACGGGCGAGGTGCTGGCAAACGACCAGATAGTGCCGCACACGGTGCAGCTTTTCGGTGGCCCGTTTGCGGATCGCCGAGATCTGGCGCGTAAGCTCCTCGGCTGGTACACGGCCGATGGACACACGCTTACCATCCAGGAAAAGAACGAGCCCTACGCCAGCAATAACATGACTGGCGCGGCAGGTTCGGCTCCTACGGTGAACGGGATAGCCGCCAACAAGCGCTCGACCGTCGTCGTGACAACGGACGCGAGTGGGGCAGTTGTCGATGGCCGCCGTGCCAGCTGCGGAGGCCAGTTCTACGCACCACTACCTCCGGGGTTCATGGTGCCGGAGCCGGGCGAGGAGATGTTGCTCCAGCCGAAGGATCCGTTTGAAGATCCGCAGCAGCAGGGCAACAACCGCATGGGTGGCGGAGGCGTCGCACCGGCAGCACCGACAACGGCTTCGGCCCCGTCGGTGTCATCGCCGGCGTCGACGGCGGTCTACACACCGCCGTCGACGGCAACAGCAACGACGGCACCAGGGGCAACCCCGGTGCCGTCGCGGTCGACACCACCCCCGCCACCACCACCGAGCGCAAGCCCGTCGGCGACGGTGGTGCCCTCGGGCACACCGACGTGCGACCCCAAGGTGTGCGGATAAGTTTTTCCGCACACCACCACACAGACTGTCCCGACTACCTGGGACGCCCGCTTCGGCGGGCGTCCCAGGAAAGGAACCTCATATGAAACGACATGATTTGACATAATAGCGCTACTGAGCTGGACGATATCTCGCCAAGAGGTACATTAACAATCTAGACCCTAGTAGAAAATCTAGTACCTATTAATTGAAGTAACTAATATGAGTTTTCTCATAGAAAGGAGATTCTCATTATCATGAAGAATCTACTCACAAAGTTACGTTACGTACCGAAGCGTTTTGCGATCGCAGCTGCAGTGATTGTAGCTGGCACGACCGCTGCGCTGACGTTTGCATGGGGGCCTAGTCGTGCTACCTACACGATTGCGAATCCTGCGACTAAAGTAACGTTTAACTCTATCATCGATAACCCAAATGTCGGTGACGAACGCAATTTCGTCGTCGTCAAAGATGCTGCTGTCACGACTGATGGCGGCTGGCAAGACACTGTGACCGTGCAGCCAGGCAAAGAATACCTGGTGCGTATGTACGTCCACAACAATGCAGCTAGCTCACTCAACCTGACGGCACTCAATACACGCGTCACTGCAGCTCTTGGTACCAACACTGGCACCAAAGTTGATATGACCGGCTATGTCAGTGCTGACAATGCTGATCCCAAGCAAGTCTGGGACGATATCAGCTTTACGTCTGCCAGCACCTTTAATATGGTCTATGTCCCTGGATCAGCGATGATCTACAACAACGCGACCGGTCCTAGCGGCCGCGCGCTCGGTAACAGCATTATGAACGGTGGTGGCGCACTCGTCGGTTATGCCTCAAACGATGGCAAAGTACCCGGCTGTTTCCAGTACGCAAGTTATGTGTACATCAAAGTCAAACCACAGTTTGCTGCGACGCCAAACTTTGAAGTTGCAAAAACTGTCAGTAAACACGATGCCTTCCAATGGGGCGAGAATGTCAGTGTTAATCCTGGTGATCTCGTAGATTTCCGCATCAAATACAGCAATATAGGCCAAACTCAGCAGGACAACGTAGTAGTCAAGGATCAACTGCCTGCTGACATGACGTATGTCACTGGTACAACCAAGCTATACAATAATGTGTACCCAAGTGGTCAAGCATTGGCTGATACTATCACGAGCGGAGGTGTCAATATTGGCAACCACGCTGCAGGATCAGCAAGCTTTGTCGTATTTACTGCAAAAGTTGCGGCAAACGATCAGCTTGATGTATGTGGTGCCAATACGCTTACCAATACAGCACGGGTCGAAACTGATAATGGCTACAAGACCGATACTGCAAGTGTGTCTGTCACCAAAACCTGTGAACAGCCACAGCCCAGCGCGGCCTGTAAGCTTGTCACGCCACACGTGATTTCACGTACTGAGTTTAGCTTTGACGGCCAAGCGGAAGTTGCCAATGGTGCAACTGTTAGCAAATACACCTTTGTGGTGAAAAACACTGCTGGTGCCGTCGTCAAGACCATCACAGTCAACAGCACTGCACTGAGTGTCAACTCGGGTACGGTCACACTTCCTAACACCGGTGTCTACACTGTCATGCTGACAGTCACAACATCACTCGGCGACAAGACAAATGCAAACTGCCAGACAACTGTCGAGGTCAAACCCGCACCGGTTGTGCCTGTGTATGTCTGTAACTTTGTCACTGTCAACCAGATCTCACGCACACAGTTTAGCTTCGTAACTAACTACACGGTCGAAAACGCGACATTTGTCCGCGTCGACTACGTCGTCCGCAATGCTGCCGGTGCGGAGATCTACCGTGGTACGAACAACTCCTACACTCAGTCTACAGTCGGCATGTACTCAGTTGAAGCTATCGTCGTCGTCAAAGTTGACGGTGTCGAAAAGACTGCAACCAGCGCTAACTGTAAGAAGAGTTTTGAGGTTAAACCTGAAGACAAAGACATCCAGGTCTGCCGCCTCAGCGACAAGACAATTGTGACGATCAAAGAAAGTGCATTTGACGCATCAAAGTACTCAAAGAACCTTGATGACTGCAAACCAGCACCGAACATGATCAATGTCTGTGAGCTTGCAACCAGTAAAATCATCTCTATCAAAGAGGCTGATTTCGATAGCACAAAGTACTCGAAAAACCTCGCTGATTGTAATCCAGCTCCAAAGATGATCGACGTTTGCCGCCTGAGCGACAAAACAGTCGTATCTATCAAAGAGTCTGATTTCGATAGCACAAAGTACTCGAAAAACCTTGAGGACTGTAAACCTGTCGTTGTACCGATGATCAAAGTATGTGAGTTAAGTACGAAAAAATTAGTCACTATCAAAGAGGCTGATTTTGATGCGAACAAATACTCCAAAACACTATCCGATTGTGATACACCTCAGACCATTGCGAACACTGGTCCAGAGATGATCGCGAGCGGGTTGCTAGGGTCTAGCGCACTCGGTCTGACTATTAGCAGTTTCATCCGTTCACGCCGCACTCTTCTAGCTGTGCAGATGAACCGTTCGTAATACTCCTAGCCAAGTTTGACCGCTTGCGATTCTCAATCCATAAATACCCCTGATTTTCAGGGGTATTTTAGGTTTGAATCTTTCTCGTCTTCATATATAGTGCCACTAGCATCTATTAAGAAATACTTTGACACTACAGTAGATGATATGGTATTTTCTAAAGGGAATTAAAAAATTAACATATTTAATATACTGGACAAAAAATGGAAGATAACCCAGAGCTTAACACATATATTACGGGGTTGGTCGAAGAGGTATACGGTAAGGATCTTTCTGAAGACGAAAAGCACGAAGCCGTCACAGATCTAGTACAAGCATTTCACAAGCTATTTAATGCTCGGTTAATGGAGCAGTTTACTGATCAACAGCTAGATAACGTGGAAAGACTAGTCTTGGAAAATAAGCTTGACAAAATATCAGAATACGCGTATAATTGTGGCATAAACACGACTTCACTAGTTGTGCAAGTTATGAGAGAGTTCCAAGAGTTATATACTCCTGGAGCAAAATAGAGGATAAGTTTTATCATGCCCCATCATCCAGCCAGACAACAAACATCAGGTGTTTCTCCTATGCCTCAAGATCATGAGCGCATAACACTTGTAGTGGGAGGGCTTACTGAGGGCGTGGAGCGTCAGTCGGCTCGCGAGACTGCGCAGAGAGAGCAGGATGAGGCGATGGCACAGGGCGGTAGTCGTTTCCGCAGATTTGTTAGAGGGATGGTTCGAGGTAATATGCTGCGTGAATATTATCTTTTGCGAAACCGTCAGCAAGCGGAGCTACGCATAGAAGATACTGGTCGGCTCGATGACATGAATGAGGCTCAGTGGCAGACAGTTCAGGCGGAAAGCATCCAGCGTATCATTGATGATGAAGGTACGAACGAACTTATCCATCAGCAGTCCGGTGAGCGGCGCGACATACTTGAGGGCGATCGCGGTGTCGAAATACGTGGTCTTATGAATCGTCTCCTTACTGATTATGTGAATGGTACAATTGACCGAGCCGACTTGCAAGAAGAGGCACGTCGTCAGCTCGCTGAGCTTGCCCGTAATGATGAGAGTATTGCGGATCTTATCGGTGCTGGCAACATCTATATGAGCAACATCGTAGAGATTGCCGATGTGGTACGTTCACAGGTGACGCACGAGCGAGGCATAGACCAGGTTCTACAGCAGGTTGATATTGTAACTAGTAGGCTTAATACTGGAGTCAACACAGAGACACGTACCACGCGGGTTTCGCGTATTCTTGATCGTATACATGACAGTGGAGGAATTGGGTCCCTGGTTAATCACACCAATTTTACATTAGGTGCGGCGATTTTCTTTGGGTTTGGTGCGTGGGCGGGTAAGGGAATAATAAATCGCGTTACTCGGCTAGGCACATTTAGCGCTGGTGCGGGCTTACTTGCGTATCACCAAGAGAAGATGCGACTGCTTCATGAACGTGCGCAAGTGGGTCGTGAAGCGGCTATGTCGCAAGACGTGGATGTTACAGAGCGTCGTCAGCGTCTTGCAGAGACACTCTACGATATGCGTGATGCAACAACTCTCACCGAGGCCATGCGCGCCCAGCGCAATACTGCTGGTGAGTATGAGATCACTGATCAAGCAGGCTTTGACACTTTACTTGCAGCCGCACTTGAGACATCGGCTCGAATGGATTTAGCTGCTGCAAACCGAGCTGACTACATCCGATTTAGCAGCCGTGAGACAGTTCAGCAAGAACGACGCGAAATGATGCTGGAGCGATTCCGCGCTCGTACAGCCCTTCGCCGGTATTGGGACGCGCATCTCGCGACCGATCCACGATTTGCAGGTGCTGGTAGCTTTGAAGACTTTTTCAATAACAGCATTGAGGCAGCTCAGACAGGGCTAGTGACAAACACTACAGAACGCGACCAAGACTACCGCCATCTTAGTAGACAATATTCTCTTAAGCGCGCAGGGCAGGCTATGTTGTTTGGTGCGGCATTTGGTATGGTGTCGAGCGAACTCTTTGCTCATGCTGGGCAGCGTAGTGGTGATTCGCAAGGTATGATTGATGCACTTCGTGATGATAATCGCAGTGCAGGTAATAAAACGGTGCTTGGTAGTGCGATCGACTGGCTGCGGCATCACAACGATGCTCAGTCGGGCACAAATACTAATACTCACGGGTTCGCATCACGTAGTGTAGGCCCTAATACCGTTGTAAATATTGACGACAGGTTGAGTTATACTGTGATAGGTAACGAAGCAACAATCCATGGTCCAGACAATCTTACGGTAGCGAATCTTGGACTTAACCCAGACGGCACTTTTTCGCAAGCTGCTCAGGATAAGCTACGTGCTGCTGGGCTACTTATTACCGAGCATACAGAGTACTTTAAAGGTGGCTCGACTACCTCTACGGCAGAAGTACCACTCAAAGAGTACATGAACGAGCATGGCACAAAAGTTCATCGTAAATGGTTCGATAATGATACAAAGATATTTGATAAAAATGAACTTAAACTTGATCTTAAGACCAATGCGAATGGCGATTATGTGTATGATGCTAGCCGCATGATAAAGGGCGGTTCGCATCACGACGGTCGTCAGGCAGATATGATATTCAAGAATATGAAGCTACTGGTCTCTCCCGAAAAAGGAGTACAGTCAACACCTATCATGCTTGATGTCGATGCCCGTGGGCAGGTGGTCATACCAAAAGGTTCACCGGTTGCGCAGTTCTTTGAGATGCGTGGAGGTAAGCCAGTATTCACTGGAGCGTATGCTGAAATGGCACAGGTTGATAGTACGGCAGCTGATGGCGGGCTCAATGTCACGATGCTTGCAACTGATGTTGGTGAGAAGCAGCATTTTGCGAATGTGGCGGTCGAGAAAGTTGTCGACGGTACCATACCCCAACAAACGATTACGATTGAACGAATTGATCCGCTGTTATTCACCGAAGGTGGAGGTGAGGGCAATGCTGATGCGGATATTGATTTTGGGGCGTTCCCAGTGACTGGTCGTGGTGGTCTCCGTCGAAACAGAGAGAGATCACGTGCCCTTTCTGGTAATAATAGGCCACCTCAATCTCCCGGCTCAAATCAAAATCCTAATTCTGCTGGGGAGAGCTTGTTTGATCGCGCGAGACGAAGTTGGTCAGAACGATATGAGCGTGCTCGCCGACGAAATGAGCAGGCTCGTCATGATCGTGCAGCAGCGGATCGTGAACGTGCCCGTCAAGAGTCGGAGCGTCGCCGCGCTGAAGAAGCCGCTCGTCAACGACAACAACAGCAAGAAGATGAATTAGCTGCCCGCCGTGCTGCGCGCGAACAAGCTCGCCAGCAAGCTGAAGAAGCCGCTCGTCAACGACAAGAAGCTGCCGACCGTGCTCGCCACCAGGAGGCTGAGCGTCAACGAGCCGAGCAAGCGAGGGGGCGACAAAGCGGACAGTCTAGCCAACCACAGGGTAATCCTAATGGTCAGCCGTCATCACCCAACCTTTCTCCTGAGCAGCGAGCACAGGATGACCCGAGCTACAAACAAGCTATCATAAATCTTCAACAGCGTACAAATGAGGCAAAAGATGCAAAGCGTGCCTATGATCAAGATAGCAGTATCGTCAACGAAGAGAGATTGAGACAAGCTCGTCAAGCTGAAAGACTTGCAAAACGAGCTGCGACACGGCAGTATAGAAAGCTTGTAGAGAGATTTACTGACGAAGATGCAGCATCTGCCGCATAAATAGAATTTTCTCGTAAACCCCGTAGGTTACATCTGCTATTATAGTAAGTGAATCAAAATAAAGGACTAAGCACATGTTTCAACTAGACGATAATTTCTTAAACGATGTAGGACTGGCGGATTTGCCAGATGATCAAAAGCAAGCGTTTTTACAGCATATCTATGAAGAGCTGGAGCTGCGTGTCGGTACGAAGTTATCTGAGGGCTTGAGTGAACAGCAAATGGGTGAGTTTGAGGCATTTGTCGATCAGAATGAAGATAAAGTTCGCACATGGTTCGCTGCGAATATGTCAGATTACGCGTCGCGCCAAGATTTTGTTCAGTTGAAACAGTCGGCGCCAGAGGGTGTAGGTGAACTTGCAGTGTTATGCGAATATGGGTCTCTCAAGTGGCTCGAACTCAATCGTCCTGATTATCGTGACGTGGTAGCTGCTGAGCTTGAGAGTCTGAAGTCCGAGATCAAAGCAAATGCAGCAACGATACTAGGCGAAGGCGATTTATCGCAGGCCGCGTAAATACGCACTACCGCTCATCGATTTGCCGTTTGGTGCAATCAGAGACTCCACCAGTAGTGTGGAGTTTTCATGACACTCGATGCACATCTCGCCTTCGACGGCACGAGGAACTACTTTTGCCGATGTGACAATAACATCATTATCGAAATATCTAAGTCTTGATTTCGGGTACGCGAGATAGGCACGAACCTTTCGTTCGATAACCGTAGCGGTATCTATAGCAGGATCGATTACTCCATCTTGCTTTTGTAGCATCGTTGTATACGTAACATCGGATGTTCGTTGTGCTAATGGCGTCAATTTTCCAGATATGATATCAGGTAGTATCTCGAACAGTGTGTCCGCACCGAGTTGTGATAACTGTTCGTATAACTCAAATTTTGTCTCATCGCCAGTAAGTGGAATCTCTCGTTGGGCGTAGAGAGGGCCTTCATCCATATCGACGCTGAGCTGCATAATACTCACGCCCGCCGTCGTATCTCCAGCTAGGATTGTCGACTCGATCGGTGTCGAACCGCGATGGCGTGGCAGTAGCGATGGATGGATATTGATAATACCGATTGGCGTGAACACATCGATGATTCGCTGTGGGATCATCCGACCGTAGGCCGATAAAACGGCGAAATCCGCATGAAGATCGATAAGCTCATGTTCAGCGTCTGACAACTTGGCGGGACGCAGGACAGGTATATTGTGAGCCGCAGCTATATGGGAAACTTCGAGCTCACGACGATTGCGAGAAGCGGTATCATGATCATTTACCACGACAGCAGCGACATCATAGCCTCGCTTGATCAACCCGCAAAGGATAGGACAATTCGTCGATTGAAGACCGCTAACCAAGCGCTCATTGCCGAAAAATACCACGCGCGGCGACGTCGTCATATGTCAATTTCTCCAGTTCTCCCTCACTATTGAGGGTATAAAATGCATCGTGCTCCTGATCGATATGATCGACAAAGGTGATGCCGTTGGTATGGTCGATCTCGTGCTGGAGGACTCGTGCAATAAAACCCTCAGCCTTCAGCCGAATTTCTTGACCATCGATATTGAGCGCGCGGACACGTACTTTTGTGGCGCGCGGTACCATGCCGTAGACATGATCGACACTCAGGCAGCCCTCATGTTCACTGACCATCTCGCCTTCGGCTTTGATAATCTCAGGATTGATAAGGGGGATGAACTCTCGGTTTGATTTATCATCGAAATCAGCCCTGACGATGACGACGCGTTCGAGGCGATCGATCTGCACGGCTGCGAGTGCGACGGCAACTTCGTGCGGCCGGCTATCTTCCCAGTCAAGCGCTGCGTCAGTCATATCCTGTACGAGCTGACGAATTTCGTCGGTGATGACATGAACCCGAGCTGATTTCTTGCGCAAATCAGCGTGAGGTAGGGTGATAATTGCGGTACGATCAATCATAGCTACCGACCAGTATATCAGATGTCATTTACCGTATGCTCTCTCAGTAGTAAAGGAAATATATACATCGTAGTACACCATGTCTGTCAGAGGAGGCTAGCTGGGTCAAGCTCGTAGAGCCAATTAGTAGGCGGGAGGTGGTTTCGTATAATCTCAACCAAGTCAGTTCGCTGGGGACTTTTGGCGATGATTTGCCAGCGATACGTATCGCGCACACGTTCATAAAAACATGGTGTTGGGCCAAGTAGTTCGACGCGTGGTGGCAGAGTGCTGTGGAGATAGCGAGCGAGTTTCTGTGAATTGCGAATTGCGGCTTCCTCGGTTTTATAGACGCAGATCAATTTTGCAAGATGAACAAATGGGGGGAAGTGTGCGCGTTTTCGCTCGGAAATCGTCATGTCGTAAAATGACGCGTAATCACTGGTGATGCCATAACTCACTGCAGGATGGGCGGGTTGGTAACTTTGCACGACGACTCGGCTGACATGCTCATTGCGACCGACCCGGCCACAGACCTGGGCGAGTAGTTGAAACGTTCGTTCGCTAGCGATGTAGTCGGGCAGCATGAGCCCGGCATCGGCCTGGATAACGCCCACCATACGGAGGTTGGGCAGGTCAAGGCCTTTGGCGACGACTTGGGTACCGATGATGATATCGATATCACCGTCGTAGAGTACTTGATACTGCTTATCGAGCGTTGTCTCGATATCATTGTCGCCATCGAACCGAGATATGCGTGCGTGAGGAAACAGCTTTGCAATCTCTTGATGGATGAGTTTCGTGCCAATACCTTTATGGATAATCTGGGCTTCGCCACAGGTTGGGCACGACGTCGGGACGCGTTCACGGTGGTTGCATATATGGCATCGCAACTCAAAGCTATCCGCGTGCAATGTAAGCGGTACGTAGCAGCGCTGGCATAGTGCGCTCCAGCCACAGTGCTCACATAGTGTACTGGGTGCAGTTCCTCGGCGATTATGAAAAAGCAATGCTTGGTGCTTGTGCTCCAATGTTGTGCTGATAGCCGCGAGCATGTCGTTTGAAAAGAATGTATGTCGAGAAAAGTTAAGAGGCTTTGTCATATCAACGAGAGTGATGGTGGGCTGTACAGTATGAGCACGTGCGGGTTTGGTCAGTTGTAAAATCGGGCGCGCGGATTGCTGAGCAAGATAATAATCGGTCACGTTGGGGGTGGCGCTGCCGAGTACAAGGCGTGCGTCGTCGTACCGCGCACGCATGGCTGCGGCACGAAGTGCAGAATACCGAGGTGATTGCTCTTGTTTAAATGTCATCTCATGACACTCGTCTATCATGATGAGGCCAAGTCTCGGTACAGGACTAAACAGTGCCGATCTCGGTCCAATGACGATTTGTGGTGACGTGGCGCGAAGTAGCGCTTGCCACGTCGTGTGGCGTTGCGACTCAGTCATAGTAGAATGTGTCACGACGACGTCAGGGAAATGCGGTTTAAATTCAGCGATGAGCTGTGAGGTAAGCGCAATCTCGGGGACGAGCAGTATGGCAGAACGACCCTGAGCCATAGTTTGGCGGGCAAGTTCTATGTAGACTGCCGTCTTGCCCGAACCAGTGATACCATGCAATAGTGTCGTACCTGCGGGTGATGACATAATGCTCGTGACAGCGAGGGATTGTTCATCATTGAGTACAATATGTGTTCGTGTACGACTGGGGTGGATTGAAGCGTGAGCAGTTTGTCGACGTGTTTTGGTGAGACCACGAGGCAGCATAGTTTGCCAGACGGTCACAGGGTGTGTTGCATAAAATTCAGCGAGCCACTTCCCGAGCCGTACGAGCGATGTTGGGAGCGGCATATCTTCGATAGGTCCAATGATATCTCGCGTTACAAATACGGGTTTTTCGACCTGTCGCTGCACGATAGCCGCAATCGACGCAGCGTTGCCAACTGGCACCGTTACGATCATCCCTATGGCGTATAGTGACGTCGACTGATATGTCAGCACGCTTTCACGTCCGTGGATAATCTTGAGTGGTGTCACCTCATAGTAATACATATCTCTACTATTGTAGGGATAGAAAAATGAAATAGGAAATAGGAAAAATGAAAAAGCTACCCATCGAATCTATTTGCTGTAGCGATGAACCCATATTTCATATTTCTTATTTCATATTTCCTCTGCAATAATAAGGATATGTATTTTCAATCACGGGCGGAGGCGGGGTATCGGCTAGCATTGGAACTGATGCAGTATCGCTACGAAGATTGCGTTGTATTGTGCATGAGTGATGGTGCGGTACTTGTAGGGCAACAGATTGCAGCGAGCTTGCACGCGGTATTGACGATGATGCTGGTAGAAGAAGTGGCCGTACCAGGTGAGAATACTCTGTTTGGTACTGTCAACCAAAGCGGTCGCTTTACTTACAATGGTATGTTCAGCGCTGGAGAAATCGAAGAGTATTTCTCAGAATTTCACGGATATCTTGAAGATCAGAAGCGTAGCTCAGTATCCAGGATCAATCGACTCTTGTCGTCGGGCGGTATTGTCGATGAGGATATGCTTCGTGGGCATCATGTGATCGTCGTTTCAGATGGTTTGGTGAACGGAGCTAGCCTCGATGCAGTTGCGGACTACTTGAAGCCGATTCGTATCAAACGACTTGTTGTTGTGACGCCGATCGCGTCGGTAGATGCAGTTGATCGTATGCACATACTAGGTGATGAGCTACATGTGATTGGTGTAACGGAAAATTTTATGGGGATAAATCATTATTATGACAATAATGATGTTCCTGAACATGATCAGATATTGCAGATGATCAACGATTCTATATTGACATGGCGCTAGAATTTTTACCATGAAACGTGCAAAAATAGTCTTGCCATCAACCACCAAAGTAATGTAGAATAATTATCAACAAAGAAACTAATTGCAGGGGTGAACTAGTCAACATGTTAGATGTATTTATCACGTCAAGAGTCCGCCGCAAGATCATCGTTGTCTATGCGAAGTATCCAGACTTTAAGACGCATGTTCGTGGGCTAGCGAAGCTTATCAAAGAAGACCCGGGCAATATTCAGCGTGAGCTCAAACGGCTCGAAAAAGTCGGATTTCTGGTCAGTGAAAAGCAGGGTAATACCAAGATCTACAGCACCAACAAACATTTTGTGATCTTTAAAGAGCTGCAGAGTATCGTCATCAAATCGCAACAAGCTCACCAGAATAAGAAAAAAGTTTCAGCAGAGTAGACCATGGCATCATCTCACGAACGTATTATTCGTGAGATTTTAATTGCACGTGGTCATGATACTCCTGAGAAACGTCAGGCGTTTTTAGACCCACACTATGGTGCGTATCGGCATGATCCGTTTTTGCTACCTGATATGGCGACGGCAGCGGAGCGGCTTGTTCGAGCACGACATGCTGGTGAAAAAGTCGTCATCTATGGCGACTATGATATCGATGGCCTGACCGCTACGACATTACTACTTGACGCTTTTGCAAGTTTTGGCATATCGGCGAGTGCGTTTATACCCAATCGGTTTATCGAGGGGTATGGGCTCAGCACGCAAGCGATCGAGAAAATTGCTGCTGACGGCGCTGATCTCATCGTGACGGTAGATTGCGGTTCTTTGAGCTTTGACGAAATCAAACGCGCTAATGAGCTAGGTGTCGACGTGATAGTAACTGATCATCACTCTGTAGTTGACACCATGCCCGCAGCTGTCGCAGTGATAAACCCGAAACGGCTTACGAGTGCCACAGCATCACCTCATTCTTCTTCGGACACCCGGCAATGTGAAATTGACACATTGCCTCTTGCACAAAGCAAAGTATCCTCAGAAGAACGAGGTGATGCTGCGGCTAATGCCCACGGTGGCCCATCTTCCAAAATCCAAAATCAACAATCCAAAATCTACCCGTTCTTAGATCTTGCTGGTGTCGGTGTGGCGTTCAAACTCGTACAAGCGCTACAAACGAAGCTTGAGGGTCTACCGATGGGGCAGGAAAAATGGCTGCTCGATCTCGTGGCGCTCGGTACTGTCTGCGACGTCGTGACGCTGCGCGATGAAAACCGCGCCAACGTGCGCTGGGGTCTCGAAGTCATGAAAAAGACACGTCGGCCAGGGCTGCGCGCGCTCATGGCGGTGGCACGTATCAAGCCTGCGCAGCTCGATGCGCGGGCGTTGGGGTTTGGCTTGGGGCCGCGGCTGAATGCGGCGGGTCGGCTCGAAACGGCGCAACTGAGCCTCGACCTCCTGACGGCGACCGATCCAGGGCTGGCGCTCGAAATTGCCGAGCAACTCGAAGCCATGAACCTCGAGCGGCGTGCTGAGCAGCAGCGTATATTTCTCGCCGCAACGGAGATTGCCTCGGGCATCGCTGATCCAGTACTCATCGTAAGCGACCCATCGTGGAGTCATGGCATCATCGGTATCGTCGCGGCAAAATTGCTCGAAAAGTACCATAAGCCGACATTTGTCCTACAGGAATTACCCGACGGTACCGCCAAAGGCTCGGCGCGTAGCTACGGTGATTTTTCGGCGGTGGATGTGATCCGCGCGACCGATACACATCTCATCAAAGGTGGCGGTCATACACTTGCAGCGGGCGTGACGCTTCGGACTGAGAAAATCGACGACTGGCGGGCAGCGGTCAATGCCTACTACAAGACGCTCAAGCTGAGTGATCAGCTACAGTATTTATTGCCAAATGCTGACATCATGCTCGAGGGGTTTGGTGATCTTCATGAGGAATTAATTCATGAAATCGCACGGCTTGAGCCATACGGTCACGGCAACCCCAACCCGATTTTCAAAGTCTCGCCAGTCGAAGTCATCGGTCGGCGCACCATGGGTGATCAGGGGCAACATGTCAAATACACACTGGCCGACACGCATGACAAGACGTTTCATGTCGTAGCGTTTAACAAAGCCGACGAATTCATCGCCGACATCGGCGACCGAGTAAGCGTATGGATAGAGCTTACGATCAATGAATGGCAGGG
>CAYWYG010000020.1:0-9183 GCA_964462335.1 uncultured Candidatus Saccharibacteria bacterium
GTCACTGTATCGCTGGAGGTCGGCGAGTTGCGCGTCGAGACGGTCGGTCAGCGCTGCGAGATCACCAGTGTAGACACCCGACTGATCGAATGGACCATACGGCAGCCCGATCATGTGCGGAATCGAGATACCACCAAGCTCTGGCACGATGACACGTAGGGCAGCAAGTGCAAATCCACCACTGTACGAGCCGTGACTGATCAGGGCAAATGGCTTGTCGTTTACCTCATGTGCGATGTGGTCAAACGCGTTTTTGAGCACGCCGGGGATGGCGCGGTTATACTCAGGACTGACAAGTACAAATGCGTCACATGCAGTTAGGTCATCTAGCCATTGTTTGACGGGCTCGCTCGGCTGACGATTGGGGTTGTATTTGGGCGAAATCGCCTCGTCAAACATCGGGAGATCATACTCACGCAGATCAAGCACCTTCACCTCCGTATCCGATAGTTTCTTTGCCTGTGCTGTCACGATGTCAGCCAGATGCCCCGTCTGCCTCCCCTGTCGTGTACTGCCGGTGATAATACCTAGTTTCATACTTCCTCCTTATCTTCCGCTTTCCGCTTAAGCGAGCATGGCTCGCGGCCTTACTACTGGGCTAATCCGTGCTATACTTTCTATAGTACTAGTGTATACCAATCCACTATACAAAGTAAAGTATATTATGAACATACCAGACACTTCCCCAGAAAACTCATCCTGCATCCGCAGCGCCGCCGATATCCTCGGCACCAAATGGACCGCGCTGATTATTCGCGAACTCGGCGACAGTCCAAAACGCTACTGCGAGATAGAACGCCGTATAAATGACATCAATCCTCGTATCTTGTGCCAACGTCTCGAGATGCTGCACGTTCATGATATCGTCACGCTATCAGATAGCGTCTATGAATTGACTGCCAAGGGTCGTGACCTGATCCCCATCCTTGACGATATGGCCGCGTGGAGCGCCAAATACCCCCGCGACCCCAACTGGAACGTCGCCTAACCCTCAACTCACCTCTCTCTGCAGTCAGGAGCCTCCTGACTGCAGAGAGTCGTTTGAGTGTGCGAGAACGTATTTTAGCTTAGATCGCAATGCGTGGTATTCACGACTATCGCTCACTTCAGCCGTGTAGCGTCTCTTCTCTTCGGGAGTGTCGGCGAGTTTCTCGTTGTGTAGCCATGCCGCGGCTTTATCGCCTCTGTAGTACCAGATGCTTGAATAGGGATAGGATGATGGCTCCACGCCAATATCTAACGGATTGAGATGAATATATCGGCTCATGTGCCAGAGATATGCATCGGAAGTGATCCTTGCGGCTAGGAAATGGTTCTGAAACAACGTCCCTACTCGACCATATTTCTTGTTGAAGTATCTGCTGTACGCCGTCATCACACTTCTCATGAGGAGCTCAATCCCGTCTTCTTCCCGCAAGTACAGGAGTAGATGGTAATGATTTGGCATGAGGCAATATGCGACTAGCTCCACTTTATCGCGATAATTCGGCAGGAGGCTTCGATAGGCATCATAGACTCGTTCAGGCGACAAATACCTCTTGAACAACCCGAGCATCACCTCGTAATCATCAGGGGAGCGGAATATATCCATTTTGTCCACACCCCTGTTGTATGCGTGGTAATAGTGCCCCGCCCCATAATTTTTGATGATGTTTCTCGTCGGCATATCTCTACTATACACTACTTTGCAGTCAGGAGCCTCCCGACTGCAAAGTATCCGGTGTTGTGTAAGTGGGCAGATAGAAACTCCGGCGGGCGCCGGAGTTATCGATACCTAGGCTAGAAACAATGGTGCTAGCCTTTTTTCTTGTCGAGCTTGTCGAGTTTGAGCATGTGAACGATGCCGTAGACGACCAATGCGACCGCAAGCAGCGTGATAAGTGAGCTGACAAATGCGCCCCACATGAACGTACCCTGTCGATCACCGATATTGACAGTGAATTCAGCAGCTTGCAAACCTGCTTGCGAACCGATCATGAGTTGTACGAGCGGGTCAATAAACGCGTGGACGAGGTGTTTGACCGTGTCACCGGCGGCGGTACCGATCGCAAGACCGACGGCCAAGCCGACGACACCTTGCTCACGGATAAAGTTCATAAATCCACCGACTTTGCCAGCTGCTTTCGTTGCTGGTGCTGCGACAGCCGCGACATTGCGACGTGCTGTTTTCTTGGCCTTGGTAGCCATAATTGTCTCTCCCTTTCTTGCCCGTCGATTTCGACGGTGTTACCTCTGTAATGTTAGTATGATAACAGATTGTGAGAAAAAGACAAGGAGAGATGTCTCTGGGCGGGGTACGAGAGACGTGCAATACGACCCCCTCGTACCCCGCCCGACCACTGCTAGTGCGAGCGGAAGACTAGCAAGGCACACTGTAGGTGACTCGGCGAGCCCCGCATGTTCTGATTCCGCGGCTGCTGTAGCTCACGGGTGTGAAGTCTTGGCGTAGTACTGCTCCAGAGCTCACCATCGCATTCAGTAATGCAAAGAGCTCGTTTTGCTGATGTTTGCTGACACCTAAAAACGTGAACAGCTCATGGAGTTTCTGTGCGATGTAGGTAAAGCTGCCGCCAGCTTCACACAACTTTGCGATGACATACTCATTAGTCAGTGTTGCTTGGACTGTCATGGTCTCTCCTTGTCGATGTGCGCGGGCCGGCCAAAAGCCCGCTGGGGTTGAGACGCCGTAGCAACGAAAAACCGCCGGAGTTTCCTTCGGCGGTGGGTCGATCCTATGGCGAATCTAGCCTGCCGAAGGCACGTCAAACAGGACGAGAATGAGTCCAAGTGATCGTGTGTGCTTCAGCATACCAGAAAATATACTACATTTTCTCTGGGGCAGCAATACCGAGCAGCGAGAGACCCCGAGCCAGCGTATCACGGTAGAGCATGATGAGATGTAGCCGCGTCGCCTGCCTCTCATCGCCAATAACACGATTGTGCTCGTAGAAACGGTTAAATACTTGCGCTAGTTCGTAGAGATAATTACATATATAATGCGGCATCAGCTCGTTTGTAGCTCTTTCTACAACGTCTACATACTCTGTTAATTTCCCTAGTAGCAGCCGCTCATCAACCGTCAATTCTTCCTTCTTCTTTCTTCCTTCTTCTTTCTGATCCTCCGCTTTCGCGAGGATCGAACACGCCCTGGCATGCGCATACTGCAAATACGGCCCGCTATTGCCCTCAAGTGCAACCGATTCATCGGGATTATAGGTGATATCGCCGCCGATACGTACACGCGCAAAGGCATATTTGACCGCAGCAAGCACCGTCGCTTCGCTGGTGTTTTTGCCCAGCGCGGCGACCGCTGTACGAGCCGCCTCGAGGATATCGAGCGCGAGCAGCACATTGCCTTTGCGGCTGCTCATCTTGACCCCGCCAGTCATCTTGACCATGCCGTGCGTCAGATGATGCGTCCTCTGAGCTGGTTCGGGTGCGAATTGCTCGATCGCTTTGATCACGACTTGCATATACTGCGCCTGTTCGTTCGCCGTGATGATAATAGACCTATCAAACTGATAGTCCTTCCACTTCGTGAGGCTGAGACCGACGTCTTTTGTCTCGTAGGTCGGCAAGCCTTCAGAATTGATAAATACCCGCGTATGTAGCCCATACGCATCGCCATCAAAGACAATCGCGCTCTGGCTCTCTTTGAACACGCCTTTGGCCAGTTGCTCGCGGACGGTCGAGATACCCAGTGGCGTCACGTCACTTTCAGGGATAAACCGAGCAAATGGATCGATCGCAAGCTGTCGATACAACTCTGGAAAGTACTCATAACTCCACTGACGGCATTCCCAATATATTTGAGCAAACGGTGACTCATGGTCAGCCGCTTCATGTAGCGCATAGACGCGCTTGTTGTACTCGACGATTTCTGAGTGGGCCGCTGGGTCATCTTCGTCCGCCATCGTTCCTTCGACATAGCGTGCTCCCAGCCAATTTGGACGCTCTTTCTCTGGAATATCGGTCAATTTCTCTGGTAATTCCCCACCAAGCTCTCGTATGATCGCCCACATACTCCGCGCCACATGTAACCCAACATCACCACCATAATTGATCCGTATCGTCTCCGCGCCCGCATGCTCGACCAGTCGTGCAATGATGTCGCCCACAAGGGTCGTATAGAGGTGACCAGCGTGCAGCGGCTTGAAGGGATTGGGGTCAGAATACTCGACGACATATCGTTTGCCAGCCAATGGCTGAGGCGACTCGGCCGCCACGGCCGCGTAGAGCGCGTCATCACGCAGCGTGACATTGATAAACCCAGGACCGGCCACATCAACCGTTTTGACCTCTGGTACTGATGTCATTTTGTCAGCGATTTCCTGTGCAATCTCTCGTGGGTTGCGGCCAATTTGTTTGCTCAGTTGCAACGCCACATTGGTCGACCAGTCGCCAAACTGTGGCTCTGGCCGCGTCAGCTCAGGCACCACCGAGACATCGTACATGTCCTGCACAGCTGCGATAATTGCATCGGTCAACACCTTCATAGTTGCATAATATTATAACAGAGGTATGCTATAGATAAACCATAAGGAGAATTTCTATGAGCCTATCACGCACCAAAACCGCCGCAAAACCAGACATGAAACGTCGTGCCCAGATCATCGCGTGGACAGTATTTGGCCTTGGTATATTTGGCACTGTTGTCTTTTTGCTATCGATCACCCAACAAGGAGCTGCAAGTGGTGAGGACCTCGCGTACTTTATATCCTATACACTACTGACATTCCTGGGCTATAAGCTAACGAGATTGAGCGCGGGTGCACTCCGTATTTTGCGTTTTCTGGCATGGGTCAACGTGATCATCGGCGGCCTGATGTTACTTGCTACTCTCTCTACTTTGCCTTTCATCCTGCAAATACTTAGTGCGGACGCTGCAAGATCTGCAATAGGTATCATACTTTTACTTGGATTTATCCTGATGCAGCTCTCGCCGGTGATGAGTCTCATCATCTTGATCCTAACCAATCCACCCGCCTTCCGCAAACTATTCCGCTAGTGCACTCCTAAGCGTCTTGAAAAAGTTTGAGCTTTATTAAGTTTACGCCTATGCATCATGCTTATATATACTGCTCATGACTTTCTAAGCGCTTTGATATAGCTAAGAAACAGCGGGTGCGGGCGTGTCGGACGGGAGCGGAATTCGGGGTGAGCTTGGGTGGCGAGGAAGTAGGGATGGTCACGACCTTCGACAAATTCGACGAGCCGGCCGTCGGGGCTTTCGCCCGAGATGACCAATCCGCCTCTGTTGATCGCTTCCTCATATGCCCTGTTGACCTCATAGCGATGCCGGTGGCGTTCGGTGATATCGCGCGCACCGTAGACTTTCTCTGTCTTTGAACCTTTCACGAGCCGCGCCGGATAGTCGCCAAGACGCATCGTGCCCCCCGTCGCTTCTTTGCCACGCTGGTCAGGCATGATATAGACGACCTGATCGGCGGCCTGAGTATCAAGCTCGCCAGATGTTGCTTTTTTGACACCACCGAGACGTGCTGCCGCAATGACGGCTACCTGCAAGCCAAGACAGAGACCAAGATATGGCTTCTTGTGTGCCAGCGCGTAGGTCGCTGCCGTAATTTTACCCTCAACACCACGTGTACCAAACCCGCCCGGCACAACGAGCCCGTCATACTGCTCGAGCTGCGACGTGCCGCGATGTTCGAGCTCTTCGGCACTTACCCATGTGTACTCGAGACCGACGCCTTCATGCCAAGCGGCGCTTTTGAGCGCCTCAAGCACCGACATGTAGGTATCTTCGTTGTCGAGGTACTTGGCAACGATGCCAACCCTGACGGTTCGTGAGTGCTTTCTTGTTGCTTTGTCGACAACATCATGCCAGGCGCTCAGGTGAGCGCGCCCGGCCTTGAGCCCAAGCAACTTTGCGGTGTAGACATCGATACCTTTCTCGTGGAGCGTCAGAGGTACTCGCAGCACAGTATCGGCATTAGGCAACACCACAATCGCCTCGCGCTCCACCCCGCAAAACAAGCTGATACGCTGGCTGATGTGTTCGTTCGGTGTCTCTTCGACGCGCGCCACGATGATATCGGGCTGTATGCCGAAGCCACGCAAGTCGCGGACGGAATTTTGCGCTGGCTTGGTCTTGAACTCTTTGCTGGCTCTCAGATATGGGACATAGACGACGTGGATAAATGCCACGTCACCAGGGTGGCGCTGGGCGAACTCGCGAAACGCTTCGACAAAACTCAGGCCCTCGTAATCACCCACGGTCCCACCCAGCTCGACGATATGTACATCCGAGCCCTCTCCGGCGCGCACAATGTTTTCTTGGATAGCCCCAGTCAGATGCGGCACGAGCTGGATGGTGCGCCCGAGGAATTTGCCCGCGCGTTCATTGTCGATCAGCTCTTTGAGCAGCCGGCCAGAAAGTGTGATGCTATCGCGCGTCGTCTCCTCGTCGAGAAACCGCTCATAATGGCCGAGATCGAGATCAGTCTCCGCCCCATCGCGTGTCACCCAGCATTCACCATGTTCGGCGGGATTGAGCGTGCCGGCATCGACGTTGAGGTAGGGATCGCATTTTTGCATCGACACTTTGAGCCGTCGCGCCTTGAGCAGTGCCCCGAGGCTCGCTGCCGTGATACCTTTGCCAACGCCAGAGATGACGCCCCCTGTTACAAATATGTATTTCGTTTTTTTCATTGATCAACTCCCAACTCCCTCAGGGTTATAAAAATCAAAAAATCGGCTTGATGAACCGAAATCGATAGGGGCTACGAAACCATGCCGCGTACGTCACCTGCGTTACTGACATGAATTGCTCCATGTAGATCAATTATACCGCGTTGCGGCACAGCTTGGCGTTGTAAAAATAGCGCTTGGCCACTAAGCTCGAGCCTACTTGTGGCGGAGAGACAGGGATTCGAACCCTGGGTGGTATTGCTACCACACACGCGTTCCAGGCGTGCCAATTCAACCACTCTTGCATCTCTCCGTGTGCATCCCCTATTTTACCCTATCTCACCATAGGATGCGCGTTCCGGGTGGGCCACTATCACCTGCCTACGTCTCCGCTCTTCCGCTGACGCATCACCAGGCGCTAACCTCCTACCGTCGTAAAAATTGCAATTTGTTGAAAACCTGTTGTGATCAGATATGTCCTGCTGTATAGTGATCTATAGTTAGCAATTCTAAGTATAGGTTGTCCATGCCACGCAAAACTGTCAAAAAGTCTGGGCCAGTCATCAAACTGGTCAACATCACCAAAGAATACGGCCATGATGACACTCTGCTCATGGCTCTTGATGGCGTCACCCTTACGATTGACAAAGGTGAGTTTGTCGCGATCATGGGCCCAAGCGGTTGCGGCAAGACGACCCTCCTCAACATCCTCGGCCTCCTAGACTCACCGTCTGACGGCGACTACATCTTGAGCGACGTACCAGTCGATAGCTTGTCGTCGCGGCGTCGCGCCCACATACGATCACATGAGATCGGTTTCGTCTTCCAGAGTTTTAATCTACTACCCCGCATGACAATCATCGAGAATGTCGCACTTCCACTCACCTATACCTCTATGCCACGCTATAAGCAGCTCAAAAACGCCAGCCGATTGCTCAAGACATTTGATCTAAGTGAGCGTGAATATTACATGCCCGCGCAGCTATCTGGAGGCCAATTGCAGCGTGTCGCGATCGCACGTGCACTCGTCAACAAACCAAGCATCATTCTCGCTGATGAGCCGACCGGTAACCTCGACAGTCGGGCAAGCGAGATCATTATGGACGAATTGCGCGACATTCACCGTCGCGGCAATACGATCATCATGGTGACACACAACCCCGACCTCACGACCTACGCGACCCGTATCATCCACATGATTGACGGCCGGATCGCCCGCGATACAAAACATCTTGAACCCGCACGAGACCCTCGTACCAAACGACCACTTGGCACAGCAACGCGCCGCACGCAAGAGGCAACGTCATGACGCTTGCCAGCCATACCCGAGAGGCGATCGCCAATTTGCGAAGCACGCGCGTACGGACGGGCCTGACCATACTCGGTATCATCATCGGTGTCTTATCAATTACGCTTGTCTTAGCACTTGGCGAGGGCTCAAAACGCACCATCACCACCCAGGTCACCCAGCTAGATGCCGGTATCATCATGACAAAACCAGGCGGTAATGATCAATCATCGGCACTCGCAGCCTATGCGCCGTTTTCTACCTTGGCCGCATCGACACTGACAGAGCGTGATGTACAGGCAATCACAAATCTCGATAATATTGCGTCGCTCGCACCGATCATGTTCATCAATGGCACCGTCACGCACAATGACAAACGGCCAAAAGGCATACCGATCATCGCGACGACGCCCGATTTCCTCGACCTACTCAAGCTCAAAATGGCTTCTGGCCAATTTATCACCCCGACGACCAACCGTGATACGGTCGTATTGGGGCATGCGGCCGCGATCAGCCTGATCGGCACCGATCAAGCACGCGGTCAAGAGATCAAGCTCAAAGGCCGCTCCCACACTGTCATCGGCGTTCTCAAAAACACCCAGGCACCGATCAATGCAATAGGGATCAACGTCGATAAAAGCGTCATCATCAGCCTCGAAGACGGCAAGAGTTTCAACCAAGGCATCGCACAAATTAGCGAACTGATCATACGCGCAGACGATCCGGCAACAGTTGCAGCAACCGCTGCCGCTGTCGATGCGGCAATCATCGCCAACCATGAGGGCGAGCGAGATTTTAGCGTCATCGAAGGAAAAGATGCCGCCGCCGGTATCGACGCATCCTACAGCCTTGTCGTATTCATCACGACTGCGGTCGCGGCGGTCGCGCTGATTGTCGGTGGTATCGGTATCATGAACATCATGCTGGTCAGCGTCACAGAGCGCACCAGAGAGATTGGCATTCGAAAGGCTCTTGGAGCGAGTAACGGCCACATCCTGACACAATTTCTCATCGAGTCGCTTACCATGACCGTGTCAGGAGGCGTGATCGGACTTATCGCAGCATATATCATCGCGTTTTTCATCGGTGTAACATTCTCATTTCAACCTGCGCTCACCTGGGAGATAGTCGCTGCGGCGATGAGTTTGGCAGTTGGTGTTGGCGTCGTGTTTGGGCTCTACCCTGCGATCAAGGCCTCGCGCAAGGATCCAATCGACGCACTCAGACAATACGAATAGTTGCCC
>CAYWYG010000020.1:9283-15237 GCA_964462335.1 uncultured Candidatus Saccharibacteria bacterium
TTCTGCACGCGTTCGTGCTCGAGTGTTGAACGAATCTCCACGACCGCAAAAGGTTTCTCGATAGGGTGTGAGCTCCAGCCGACACATTCATTGTAGTTGAATTCGGGATATTGGTTTACCCATGCGGTATTCTTCGCATTTTCATTTATACAGATCTTCCATTTATTCGCAGCAGGGAATAGCTTCGGTCCCGCGTACATGATGATTGTCTTGCCCATGAGCTGCAAGGCAAGCTGCTTGGCGTCGTTGTGCTCGGTTGGGATATCTGACATCCAGCCCTTTATTTCACCGCGTAGCCATTCACCGACAGAGGTAATCTCCTCTGCATCGGCATGCATTACGTCAAGATCACGAACGATCGAGACAAATGCATTCACAAAGTAAAATGTCGCTATACGTGGCTGTATACCGGCTGGAATCTCAAACAGCGGGTATGATTTCTCGCGGGCGATTGCTGCGAGACGTCCGCCAGCAGCCACCACGACAATCTGCGCCCCCTTTTCCTCGGCGTGTCGCAGGGCCTCGAGGGTCTCCTCGGTATTGCCTGAGTAGCTTGAGGCGATGAAAAGTGTATGTTCACCGACATACGGGGGTATGTCATAATTCCTCACCACTTCAAACGGTATGTGAAGCTGCGGCCACGACTGCACCAGCACCATCGGCAGAGCCGACTCTCCCATACCCGCCCAGACGATGTTGAAAATCGGTACTTTTGCGATAAATTCGGCGGAAAATGTCTGTGCAAAATAGTCACACTGCCCTGCGACGGCATTGAGCGCGCCCTGCGGGTCGCGCTGCGCGATAACCTGTGCGTTGTCCAATACGTCCATATTTCCTCCATATGTATTCACATGCGTACCTATCTATGGTACAGTATGAATAATCATTTAGCATAACGATTTTAAGGGGTGGGACATGGATACAAACGGGCAACCAATGACTGATGATGCAGAGCTTGCAAAAGTCTTAGAGGGCATGCAAGACGCGACTGCTGCCGTTGCTCCATCACCTGCTGACGCCAGCGCACCAGCTGGGCTGAGTTTTGAGCCGTCGGTTACCCCTGCTGTCCCTGTTGAGCCTCTACCCGCTGTTGCCCCTCCAGCCAGCACATTACCTCCTGTCGCTGACCCAATCGCACCAGTCATCCCTACTGTCACAAGCCCCGCGCCTACGAGCGACCCAGGTCTTGAATCAATCAAACGTGATGCTCTCTCGCAACTGCGGCCACTTGTCGACAAGCTTGATCTCGAACCAGATGAGAAATTCGACACACTTCTCCTCATCATTCGCTCCACAGACGACAAATCCTTAGTCCAATCCGCCTATGATGCCGCGAAAAATATTGCCGACGACGCCAAACGCGCCGAAGCCCTCCTCGACATCGTCAAAGAGATCGACTACTTCAACAACCCCAGCGCCGGCCAACCACAACTCTGATATTCTAAGAAATATGCTCCCATGATTAGTATCGGGTATCCGGTCTATTGAAATTGTTTGAGCCGATCTCTAGGGTTTTGTGCTTTCAAAAGGACTTCCTCAAGGAGCAACTATTGCATATATGTGTATAATATGCTATAATTAATATATGTCTGAAGTATACTCCGTTGTGGAGTGCCAACCCACTACGGATATTAAGTTGGCTGGCGCCTTACAGGCTGTTCTTCGACGTGTGGGCACAGAAGAAAGAGATTACAGCCTGCAGCTACAACAAGATGAGGCCATGCGAGCCATCGGTGAGGCGATACTAGATGGGCATCGTTCTGGATATGTCGAGATGGCGACAAGTTCTGGCAAAACAGCTATCGAAGCATTGGTGGCCGAAGCGGCTGTTCGTGCGGGTCGCCGAGTGCTCGTGCTTGCTCCCACTATTACGATCGCCCAACAATTTCCCGAGAAAGGCCTCGCACGTTTTGCTCAGTTGCCTGAGTCTACCACCATCCGCTGCCATTTTGGAAATCAATCAGGAAACACTGAGGCTCATATCGTCATGGCGACGTACTCTGGGTTCCTCCAAGACTATGGTCGCGAGCATGCAACACTCGGCACGTTCGATGTCATAATTGCTGACGAGTGTCATAGGAGCCTCGGCGAAAAAACCTCGAAAGCACTACGCGATGCGTTTCCAGGCGCGGTACGAATCGGCTTCTCTGCGACGCCAGACTATGCGACAAATCGTCTGTCTGAAGAGGTCTACGGAGACCAATTGTATGAATTTTCCCTCGTCTCAGCTATAGAATCCGGGCACACTGCACCCGTCCGTACGCTCGTCTATGAGACAGATGCTCGGCTAAACCTCTCCGACAATCGGCCTGATTTTACTGACCGCGAGTTAGCACCGCTGATCGAGAACCCTGGGCGTAATGCCGTAGCGCTGTCGCTTGCCGAAGCATTTGTCAAAGAAGGACGCCAGGGGCTTATTGCTTGTATACCAGGTCAAACCAACCTGCATGCTCGCTTGCTCGTCGGGTTGTTGCGGCAGCGCGGTGTGCGAGCAACTGATATCGGCGCACATCTCACTCCCGACGAGCAAGCCGAACGCTTGCGGCTGTATCAGGAGGGATATATCGACGTCCTGACATTTACGCGAGCCCTAGAGGAGGGTTGGGATAGTGATCGGGCAAGCTTCGCCATCAATATGGCGCCGACAACATCACCGGTGCGCACTACTCAGTTGTTGGGGAGAATTCTGCGCAAGAAGCCCGATGGGAGAGAGGGGGTGTTTGTAGACTTTGTTGATCCAAAGACGGGTGTCGCGAAGGGCCAGTACACCGCCCTCCACGCATTGGGGCTAGAAAAAATTGATTATCGCCGGGTGCTCGGCATAGCTAAATCATCTGCTCAATTTGATCCCACACTCCAGCTGCTCCAAGTCATTAGCCCTGATCTTCTCAAAAAATTACATGCGTCTCAAGGTAAGTTGCTGCTCGACATTTCTATAAGCGCATCACCAGTTGACCCATTGTTTCGTGAATGGGAGAAGCGTCTTGCCGACGAAGGCATGCCTGCAGAATTAGACCCTCATGTCGTCCTGCCTCCGCACATTGCGGCCAAAGCGCTCTCGCTATGCCAAAAATATTGGAGAGAAGAAGGTGTTGCACCTACAGCTCACGAACTGCTAGACGCACTAGGTATTAAAAGATATCGAGAAAAGATCGGGGAATATTTACTTCGTATCAGCTACGACGAAGCTGTCGACGAACTAACCAATACACCTAACACCGATCTCTCGGAGCAACCAGATGAGCAAGCTATCAGATGCCTCATGCAAGGTGATGTAAGAAAGTTGCTTGATATGTTGTCTGAACGTGAAGCAGGGGTCATCAGCATGCGATTGGGACTATTTAGCACCAAAGTCAGCACGTATGATGAAATTGGGCAAGTATATGGTGTTACAAGAGAACGTATAAGACAAATCGAGAAATCTGCCATAATGAAGCTTCGCATTCTCACCCGCCACAAGGGACTGAGAGGTTATGTTGCTGATAGACCCGAGCCTGAAGTCACTCATAATGAGCGGTATCAAGCAGATACGTCACAGCGATTCATAAACTCATTGCTCAGTCTTGAATATTCTTTGTTGCATGGCGTCAACTATCGTGGTTCGGGAGACTGGAGACTGATGCGGCTCATCACTCGCGACACAGTAATCACGTGTATTGAAGGAGTATTTGGTAGCACAAAACTGACCGCCCCCCAAAAGCATCGTATCCTTGAAGCAATCCACACAACCGCCCATTCTAGCGTAACGATGAACATAGAGTATGGACGATTTTTCCAACACGTTTACGATATGATCAAGGATAGCTTTTAGAACCTAGGGGGCTAGTACCCCATCCCACCTGGCATGCCGCCACCTGCGGGAGCGGATTCTTCTTTTGGCACATCGACGACCAGTGCGCCCATAGTCATGGCCGTGGCGGCGATACTGACCGCATTTTGGATGGCTTGGCGTGTCACGGCGACAGGATCGACGACACCATCGGCCTTGAGATCGACGAGTTTACCTGGTTTCATGACATTGACACCTTGGCCTGGTTTCGCCGCTTGCACCTGCGCAAGCAGTGCTTCTGCGTTGAGCCCAGCGTTTGCCATCAGCTGACGAAACGGCTGCAACAACGCCTGCTTCAAGATACTCCTCCCTGCCATCTCAGGGTGCGACCCTGAGATTGTGAGGCTGTCAGAGAGGTTGACGAGGGTTACGCCACCACCGGCGACGATACCTTCGGCCAGCGCAGCTTTGGTCGCGGCCACCGCGTCATCGACACGGTATTTTTTCTCTTCGATCTCTGTCTCGGTCGCCCCGCCGACTTTGATGACGGCGACTTTACCCTCGAGCGCGGCGGCTCGCTTCTCATACTGCTCTTTGTCGTACTCGCTTGAGGCGTTTTTCGCCTGTTCGCGGATTTGCGCGACACGGTTGGCAACATCAGCGACGCTACCCGCACCTTCAATGATGGTCGTCGCGTCTTTGCTGACGAGGACTTTGCGTGCTTTGCCAAGGACACTGAGGTCGGCGTTGTCAAATGTTAGCCCAAGCTCTTCGGATATCACCGTCGCACCAGTCAAGACAGCGATGTCATGCAGCGTCTCTTTACGGCGGTCACCAAAAGCCGGAGCCTTCACTGCGACAGTGTTAAACGCGCCGCGTAGTTTGTTGAGTACCAGCATAGCCAGTGCCTCGCCTTCGACATCTTCAGCGATGAGCACGAGGTCTTTTTTGCCCGCTTGGGCGATACGCTCGATCAGAGGTGAAATCTCAGTGACAGAGCTAATTTTCTTGTCAGTGATGACGATAGCGGGGTTTTTGTACTCCGCTTCTTGACGGTTGACATCGGTCACCATGAGTGCCGAACTATAACCGCGGTCAAAGGTGAAGCCTTCGACGACTTCTGACTCCATCTTGAGCCCCTGGCCTTCTTCGACCGTGACGACACCGCTGGCGCCGACTTTTTCGATGACATCGGCGATCAGCTCGCCGATCGAGGCGTCTCCTGCCGAGATGGCAGCGACTTCAGCGACACGGCCTTTTTTGCCTGTCACTGGCTCGCTCATTTTCTCGAGGCTTTTGAGCACTTCGGCACCAGCTTCTTCGACACCGCGGCGAAGTTCCATCGGGTTGTGACCAGCAGCGATCAGGCGATTGGCTTCGTTTAAGATATTGTAGGTGAGCACCGTAACAGTAGTCGTGCCATCACCAGCGACTTTGTTCATCTTGCTCGCCGCTTGTTTGATCAGATCAGCCCCGACTTTGTAGCCAAGTGTCTCGTCGTCAACTTCGGGCAGCTCGATACCTTCTGCAACCGTCACGCCATCGTGTGAGATCGTAGGAGCCCCGTAGGACTTCTGGATCACCACGTTGCGCCCCTTGGGGCCCATCGTGACTTTCACCGCGTCATAGAGCGCCTTAGCGCCTCCCAGCACCCGCGCACGTGCATCGTCATCGTAAAAAACTTTTTTAGCCATAGATATCTCCTCTTGGAGACAGTAGATTTTGGATTTTGGATTTTGGATTTTGGAAAATCCGCCATCAAACCTTCAACCCCTGTCGTCTATGTTGTTAACTTCTAAAATCTATAATCTAACTTCTACTTCGTGACTGTCGCGAGCACGTCCTCTTCCTTTAAGATCAAGTACTCTTTGTTGTCTACTTTGATCTCGGTCGTTGTGTACTCTTTGTAGACAATGCGGTCGCCTTTTTTGAGTGTCTTGACCTCTGGGCCGACCGATTCGACGACGGCGACGATGGCTTTTTCTTTGGCGCTATCGGGCAGATACAGCCCGCTCGCAGTCCGAGTGGCGGCTTCCTCGCGCGTCGCAATCACGCGGTCAGCCAATGGTGTGAGTGGATGACTCATTGTGGTAATTCCTCCTTGCGTTGTTTTCGTATCTCTATTGTACCCACACAAATTAGCACTCGTCAAGCATGAGTGCTAATTGTCGCGATTTCACTACTC
>CAYWYG010000021.1:0-14114 GCA_964462335.1 uncultured Candidatus Saccharibacteria bacterium
GCTTTAGCCATTCTACTCAAAGTAAGTTCGAGCTTCGTCGTACATTCGCACCAAAGAATGTACCTGACTGATGTCGGGTATTTTCTTTGATATATAGGGGACACAAGGTGAGCCTTGTGGTCACGTTCCGCGGTCACATCCTGCGACCCCAACTTCGACATACTATCAACCAGTTGATAATCTGTCGATAGTCCTTGCGATGAGCCACAGGCTCATCTCACCCGTCGCCACATCTTTGCAAACCAGTTTGCAAGAGTGGACTCCCTTGCAAAAAGCCACTGGCTTTTTTCACCCAGTTCGAGTCTAGGAGGTTCGGCGTAGCAAGCAAATGAATGCGAGAGCCGCTCTCGACCCTTTGCGAGCGGAGGAGCGAAGCGATGCCTAGAGAGGAGCCACGAAAGCACAAATTAGTCTCTTATCAGATGATAAAAGAAGTGAGCAAACATCAAATGTGCACATTGTCACGATCACATCTGCTACACTAAAGAGGCTTATATGATCACACTGGACAATATCGCAAAGGGTCAAGAAAAGACATTTGACAAGGGGTTTCAGCCGATGTCTATCGCGAGGATTGTATTTTATGTCGCAGTTGGATTCAGTGTGTTTTACTTGGGCCCTACCCTCTTACTTACATTTTGGCCAGTAGTCCCAGATGGTATCCTTGCGGTTACCGTAGTGATGGCACTTGTTGGTGCATTTTTCATCTGGATACTACTTACTCGAGGAACCCAAGCCGAACAAGACAAGAAAGACCAGTTGATACTATCATTCCTCGAAAAGAATAATTTCGTGGAAGTTTCTCATTTCTTGCTTAGGGATGTAAAAAACGAAAATGACGCAGTATTTAAGGTATCCGAAATTCTAAAAAATGAGTTTCAAAAAGCAGGATTACCAGATGCATCAATCGAACAATTGCCAAATTTGGAGCGAATTTGCAGATGGATGCTGCCGCCAATTCTAGAAGATGATCATGGTCGTAACCACGATAGTAAGTACACTATCTGCCTGCAAAAAACTGATGCCCAGCCTATCATCGCTATTTCTCGAGAGAGGAGAGGCAAGTACGATTGGGCGGTTGCGCTTCCGATGAACATACCCAGCGCTATTGCAAACGTCTACGTGAGCGTAAGCCCTAAAACATATTTCGGCTCAGATGATGAAGTAATCATCACACGCATCAAAGATAGATATAGACTGTATGCAGCATCTGGAGGTGGAAGTGATACGCATTATATTAGTGATAAGTTAAATCTATACACGGTTGGCACAGAGACATTGCCATTTGACTTTGAGTTTTATGATACATTACTCATCGTGAGACAGCCAACCATGGCACTCGAACGCATCACCAAGTCTAGAGCACAGTCACTTCAGCTCTATGATCCAAGAACTATCGAAAAACTACAAAGTCAGATAAATTATATTCTCAAGCAGCTCGAGCTACCAACGGGGTCATACTCGTCAATAGGAAAAATGCTCAATATATTCGATGATAAAAGTATTTGGCGACACAAACTCTACCAGGATCGGGCAAAAATCCTATTCGCAAATGTTTCTTACTGGTCACGAACGGCAATTGTTTTTTATATTTTGTTATGCCTCGGGTTCATCGTAACCGCCTTTATCGCCTTTGCCATCCGCGATTTCATTGCCAACTGATAGAGAGTCCGATCGATTACGTGAGTTCTTCTATGATAGACTAGGTATATGCGTAAATTGGTAGTGTTTGTTGTACTCATCGGTGTAGTTGCCGGCGGGATATGGTACCTCACTCAACCAGCACCGCGTGAACCCGATATGCCGATCATCAACGCGAAGATTGGAGACAAAACATTCCGCCTGCATGCCCCGAAAACTGACAAAGGTCGAGAGATTGGCCTTGCGGCATTCGACAGTATCGCAGAAGATGAGGGTATGATATTTTTGGGTATGCCTGAGGGTACTCAGGGTATATGGATGAAAAACATGAAATTCGATATAGACGTACTATGGGTAAACAGTGACCATCAAATCGTCTACATCATCCAGGGTATGTCGAAATCTGACCAACAGACCGTCTATCGTAATCCTACGAATATGCGTTCTCACTACGTCATCGAACTTGCCAACGAATCCTGTAATAAATACGGTATCAGCGTCGGGCAAACTGTGTCACTCAATCAATAGAGCTTATTGACGCCCACGTAGTGCATCGATCAGTTCTACCGGGAAAAGCATCATCGTCTTTTGGCTTGGCTCGGTACTGATACGCTCGAGCGTGTTGAGGGTACGAAGATTGATCGCGCCGGGAGTCGATGACAATATCTTGGCGGCTTCTGCCAATGTCTGTGCGGCTTGTTTTTCACCGTCAGCGTTGATGATGTTGCTGCGACGTTCACGCTCTGCCTCGGCTTGTTTGGCCATGGCGCGCTTCATGTCCTGCGGCAACTCAATATTTTGCACTTTGACATTTTCGACATCGATACCCCATTTGTCCGTCTCACTATCGACGATCTCTTTGATCTGTTGTGAGATTGCATCGCGCTTTGCAAGTAGGTCATCGAGATCGACATTGCCTGTCACGTCGCGTAATGCCGCCTGGGCAAACTGACTCGTCGCATAGATATAGTTCGTCGTCTCAAGCACTGCTTTGGGAGCATCGATGACACGGAAATACACCACCGCATCGACACCGACGGTCACGTTATCTTTCGTGATGACTTCTTGCTTGGGCACATCGATAGGCGTACTCCGCACGTCAACTTTTGTCATGTGCTGAACGACAGGGAGTACCAACCGCCAGCCCGGCTCACGTACGCCGCTAAACCGCCCAAATGTCAGCACCACACCTCGCTCATATTGATTGATGATGCGTAAGCTCATCACCACGATCGCAAGTGCTGCGAAGATAACAAAACCGATAAATCCGTCCATCTTTCCTCCTTATAATTTCATTGTAGCACGTAGATCACGCATCAAGTAAGTCACCGAAATGCGCACGCTTCTTGTGATCCCAAAATGTTGACTGACGTGCGAGATATCGTATGTCTGTCGGATCGGCAAGCATCTTTTTCGTCGCTTCTTCGAGATAATAGCCGCCAAATGGCCCTTTCACAAATACCGCATCGCCTGAGCGTAACACGTGGTCGCGCATATAGGCGCCAGCCTCAGCTGACGTCTCAAACGTAAAGAGATTTTTATCTTTGACAAAACCATGATCCTTCTTGGCATGTGCACCAAAACGCCCGATCGACATACCGCCGACCAGTACCAGGACATCGAGGTCGGCAAATTCTGCCGCAACCTGCGCGTAGCCTTCATCCGCAAACTCACCGAGCTCATGCATATTGCCGATCACACCGATATGACGATCGGCTGGCATACGTTTGAGCGTTTGTAGCCCGGCAACTCCGGCGACTGGGCTGAAATTGGCCGTATCATCGATGATCGTAGAGTCGTGTACGCCTCGAAATAGCCCCATTCGCCCTGCTGCTGGGCGAAGTTGCGGCATCGTGCGCACGAGCACATCACGACTGATACCAAGTTTGTGTGCGACGAGGAGAGAGCCAGCGAGCTGGCGAATGATCGGCTCAGAGATCAGTTGTAGTTCAACCGCGTCGTAGTGCTGATCGTCGATCACAAAATCAACAACCGTGCCGGTACGTTTCCATTGTTTGATCGTATACGTTGCAACCGCACCTTCTGTGCCATAGCCATACCACGTGACGTCTTTGAGCATATCGGTGTATTTTTGCGCAACATCTGCGGTGTTCACGACACCAAATTGCTTGACTGCCGCAACCGACTGGATCTCTTCTTGACCGACGATGTCGATCGTCTTCAAGAACTCCATATGCTCCGGCGTGACCGCTGTCAGCATCGTGACATCAGGCCGCCAAAATCGTACCATCTCGCCCATATCGCCTGGCCCATCGATACCATACTCGAGCACAATGATCTTTGGGTGATGCGTCAGCCCATAGCCAACTGCCTGCAACATCTTACCAATCCACGAAAGTGGCGAGCTCACGTCAGGTACTTTTTGCTGAAAAATTGAGAGGTAGAGCCCGAGACCTTTGTTGTAACTATCGTCCATATACGACACGTGTCGTTCGGTTTCGAGCAGTTTTGCGAGCATGAGTTTAGACGATGTCTTGCCGACACTGCCCGCAGTGACGATAACCAGTGGCCGATAAAGCGCAAGAAAGCCTTTGGCAAGCAATTTGAAGACTGATTCGACTACTCGTTTTGACGTGCTCTCAGCCTCTGCCGACATCAGACCGCTCCTGCTTTTTTCGCAATCGCAAGTACATCACTCGCGTCGAGTATCATCGGTGCGATACGATAGGCATGTCGCTCACGCGCAAGCTCCAGCAATGTGTCGATCAGTTGCGGATAGTCGACACCTGATAGCCCCCAGAGCTTCGGAAACATACTGATCGACGTGAAACCTGGCATCGTATTGATCTCATTGACATGCACGCGATTGTCGCGGTCGACAAAGAAATCAACTCGCCCGAAACCTTCGCACTCCAGCACTTCGCAAACTTTGATCGCTGTCGCGCTGATCTCTTGATACAGCTCGGGCGCAACATCAGCTGGCGCGATCAGTTTTGATGTCGCGTCGCTGTTGATGTATTTGTTGCCGTACGAGTAAAAATCATCATGTTTGATCGTGACAATTTCACCGACAACAGACGCGCGGTGTCCGCCCATATTGCCCATGATCGATATCTCAACTTCTCGCCCGATGATACCTGCTTGGACGACAACTTTGACATCATAGTGAAATGCGTGATCAAGCGCCTTCTCGTATTCATCTTGGTTCGTCACCCGTGTCACGCCCACCGATGAACCGGCGTTTGATGGCTTCACAAACGCAACATCACTCTCAATTTTCTTTGTGATCTCCTCAAATGATGGCACATCACGGCCCTTGCGGAGCGTCACAAAATTGGCGACACGTATACCCGCATCGCGCATCAGGCGATAGGCGACGTCTTTATCCATGCCAACTGCTGAGCCAAGTACATCAGGTGTTGTGAATGGCACGTCCATCATGCGGAGCAAACCTTGTAGCGTACCGTCTTCAGCGTAATTGCCCAGTACCGCGGGAAATATCACGTCACATTCGATGACGACTTTGCCACCATTGTCGATGTCGTAAAACTTGTTCGAACACTGCGTCACCGCCAGTCGGCCAGAGATTGGTCGAGGCGACAATACGGCCATACCGACGCTCGTAGGATTGTCGACAAAGTCATCTGCCGCATACTGACGCCAGACACCGGATTTGTCGATGCCGACGATCGAGACATCATATTTCTCACGATCAATCGCACCTGCAATGTTATACGCCGAGACAAGTGATACTTCGTGCTCGGTTGAGCGCGCGCCCGCAAGCACCGTCACTCGGGTTTTCGAGGAATTAGTCATATGAGATATTATACACCTGATATCTATCGTTCGGGACTATAATGAATCATATGACTCGAATTCCTCTCGCCGAAGCTATGCGCCCGCAGTCGCTTGACGACGTCGTCGGGCAGGCACATATCGTCGGGGAGTCTGGTCTTTTGCGGCGTATCGTCGAGACCAAACAACCGACCAGCCTCATACTATGGGGACCGCCCGGCACTGGCAAGACGACACTAGCCCGTATCCTTGCCCGCGAACTCGACGCTGAATTTGTCGAGCTCAGCGCCGTCACGGCCGGCAAAAAAGACGTGCTCTCCGTCGTCGAACATGCCAAGCAAAATTGGAATCTCAAGATCCGCACAGTTCTCTTCGTTGACGAAATCCATCGCTTCAACAAAGCCCAGCAAGATGCGTTTTTACCTCACGTCGAATCAGGTCTTCTCACCCTGATCGGCGCGACGACAGAAAACCCGAGCTTCGAGATCATCACACCACTCCTCAGCCGCAGCCGCGTGCTCGTCCTCGAGCCGCTTAGTAAACCAGACATCATCGCTATCTTGAAAAAAGCTATCCGAAGCGAAAAAGTAACCAGACGTATCACCGCAAAAGCGATCGATCTACTCGCAGAATTATCCGGCGGCGACGCACGTCGAGCCCTCGGTAACCTCGAAGTTGCTCTCAGCCTTGCTGACAAAGTGACGCCAGCTATCGTCGAAACTGCTGCCCAACGCAAAGTTGCCGCCTACGACAAACTCGGTGATATGCACTATGACGTCATAAGTGCATTTATCAAAAGTATGCGCGGCAACGATGTCACCGCGACACTCTACTATCTCACTCGCATGATTGACGCAGGCGAAGACCCGAAATTCATCGCACGCCGCATGGTGGTATTTGCCAGCGAAGATATCGGCCTAGCCGGCAACGGCGCCCTCAGTCTCGCCGTCGCGACATTTCAAGCCGTCGAACGCGTCGGACTACCGGAGGCAAATTACAATCTCTATCACTGCGCGACTGCCCTCGCCCGCTCGGCTAAATCCCGTGAAATTGCCGATCTCATGATGTCAGCGCGCGACCTCGCCGCACGCTACCCCGACGCTGCCGTGCCACTCCACTTACGCAATGCACCGACCAAGCTCATGCGTGACCTCGGCTATAGCAAAGGGACAGAGTGGAAAGCTGGCTTCACTCACCCCAAGGGTTTCTTACCCGACGACGTTATAGTTTGACGACAATGCCCTCGTACGAACGAAGTGTCACTTCACCATTCCTGGCAATATGCGGCGGGCGTGCTGGGTGCGTTGATGCGATAACGGCTCCACTATACGTGACGAAGACATCTCGTTTTTTTGCTGAGAAATTCAGGACGATGACGTATTTTTCATCACCATACGCTCTCTCAAATGCGAGGATATCTTTGTAGCTCTTGATTGGTGTATAGCTGCCTTTGATCAATATATCGTTTGCCTGACGCAAACCGAGTAGCTGTCGATACAGGTTCAAAAATGAGTCATCGTCATTGATCTCTGTCACAACATTGCAGCTATGGGAGTAACGGCTCGTCGGTAGCCATGGCGCCATACAACTAAACCCTGCGTACTCATCATCACTCCATTGCATGGGCGTTCGTGCAACATCGCGATTGCCACTCGACCCACGACCCTTATCGAGTAACTTTGACTGTGGGATAGCTACGTCACTCATACCAATTTCCTCACCATAATAAATTGTCGATATGCCCGGCATCGTCAGCTGTAATAGCGCGACGAGACGAGCTTGCTCTTTGCCAAAACGTGAGACGATGCGCGACTGATCATGGTTACTAAAACTATGGAATGATATATCACCAGGGCATAGTACATCCTGCGAGAATTGGATAAATTCCCCAAACGCTTCGGCATGCCACGGAAGAAACATCCCCTCGAAGTTGAATGGGGCACTCACTCGCGGATTGACCTCATACAATGACCGAAGCTGCTCCATGCGGCCATCAACATCACCATCGAACAAGTGCTCAAATATCATGAACCTATCTGGATAGCTCTCCACTACGTCAGTCAATTCACGTAGGTATTCCAGCACATGTGGGCCAGATCGACTATAACGATGGATGTAGCTCCAATACGAACCTGGACTTTCATCAGTGTCGAGCCTCACTGGGTTGTCACGCCACCTTGGATCTTTCGATATATACCATATTGCATCAGCACGAACCCCATCAACACCCATATCGAGCCAAAATCTCAAGACGTTTTTCATCTCTTCTCGTACCGCAGGATTCTGCCAATTCAGATCAGGCTGTGAAGACAAAAATGAGTGCAGATAATACTGCCCGCTTGCAGGCTCGAGCTCCCACGTCGAACCACCAAAAAAACTCAGCCAATTGTTGGGCGGTGAGCCGTCGGGTTTTGGGTCTCGCCAAACATAATAGTCACGCTTTGGACTTTTGGGATCGGCTAAAGCCTCTTGAAACCACGCGTGCTGATCACTCGTATGGTTGGGGACAAAATCAAGCATGACTTTGATATCACGACGATGCGCCTCGTGAAGTAGCTCTTCAAAATCATCGAGTGTCCCAAAAATCGGATCGATATCACAATGATTGCTGACGTCATAGCCAAAGTCTTTCATCGGTGAACAGTAGATAGGTGAAATCCATATTGCATCAACACCAAGCGAGTTCTTCGAACCTTTGAAATGATCAAGCTTCTCGATGATACCACGCAAATCACCTATACCATCACCATTCGCGTCTTTAAAACTCCGCGGATACACTTGATACAGCGCATTGACGTCTGGCCAGGTCTTCATATTCTTATATCCTATACTACCATAAGCGTTGTGTGATGCGACGTGATTTTGGCACTCGAAACAGGTATACTACATAGAGGACATACTATGAAAAAACCAACACAATTATACGAGATCAATACCGCAGTCTACCTCGCAAGACTAAGTGGTCAGATAGGCCGTCACGCCACCCTCGCCGACATGCCCGAGGATTTCATGGTGTATCTCGCCGAGCGAGGTATCGACAGCATATGGATGATGGGCGTATGGCAGCGCAGCCCGATGGCAGCTCGTATGGCACTCGAAAGCGAGGTGCTCATAGATGAATGTCGCGACATACTGCCAGATTTTCAGACGCGCGACATCATCGGCTCGGCATACGCGATATATGACTATCGCGTCGATGAACGTTTTGGCGGAGAGAATGCGCTTCGGTTGCTACGAGCAAAACTGAGCGCTCACGGCATCGCACTGATTCTTGATTTCGTCCCAAACCACACCGCCCTTGATCATGCATGGGTCACTGACCACCCAACCTATTATATCCAAGGCACTCCTCGCGACATGGCTGATCGACCAGAATATTTTTTCTCACACGGGGATCAGGTCATCGCCAATGGACGCGATCCGCATTATCCGGCGTGGCGCGATACGGCACAGACCAATGCGTTTTCAGCTGGCTATCGAGCCGCGTCAATCGCTACACTCAATACGATTGCAACGATGTGTGACGGCGTCCGCTGTGACATGGCTATGCTCATGATGAATGACATTTTTGCCACGACGTGGGACGGGCGCGTAGCAGAAACGCCGCCGACAGAATATTGGCATGACGTCATCACGGCGACAAGACACGCTAGACCTGATTTTATCTTTATCGCTGAAGCATATTGGCAGACCGAGCTGGACCTTATCAAACTTGGATTTGATTTTTGTTACGATAAGACATTGTATGACCTCCTCGTCGCAGGTGATATGCCCGGAGCCGAGCGTCACATACAGCACTATGACAAACACCTCGATCATTTCGTGTATTTTATCGAAAATCACGACGAACAACGTGCGGCGACAATGCCGCTAGATCGACACAAAGCTGCAGCGCAATTTATCGCACGGCTACCTGGTTTGACATTGTGGCACGATGGACAATGGCAGGGTGCATCGCGTCGAATCCCTGTGCAGCTTGGTCGTGGAGCCGATGAGGCGGACGATCCATATATCAAACAATTCTACGATCAGCTCCTCACGGTCACACCTCCAAAAACATAGGCATAGTCCGTTCGCTCCATGCATAAGCTTTTTACAAATGACGCGGTATTTGATGCAATAGAGATATGAATATTTTGCCGCGACACAGCTGGAGGATACTACGCATCGTCATCGCAATGACTGTGATGATAGTCGGCGCATGGCAAGCCCAACAATTACGGCATGAGAGTGCGCCAGAAGTTGCCGGACAACAAGCACCAGTCAATAATTCTCCCGCAGCGATCGCATTGACACGTCTCGAGATCAAAGGCCGAGCCGCCAAAACGGGCTACGCCCGTGCGCAATTTAGCACCGGCTGGGGCGAGATCGGCACTTGTGACGTACGCAACTATATCTTGACTCGTGATCTCACCGACGTGGTATTTGTGCCAAAAACTTGCAAGGTCGAAAAAGGTACACTGATCGACCCCTATACAGCCTCGACCATATTTTTCCTGCGTGGGCCTGATACGAGCGATGACATACAGATCGACCATGTCGTCAGTCTCAGTGATGCCTGGCAAAAAGGCGCCCAACAGCTTAGCTCAACTGAACGATATAATTTGGCGAACGATCCACTCAACCTGCTCGCGGTCCAGGGCGATGCCAATCAAGCAAAAGGCGACGGCGATGCCGCTACGTGGCTGCCCGCCAACAAAGCCTATCGCTGCCCCTACGTCGCCCGTCAAATCGCTGTCAAACTCAAATACTCACTCTGGGTCACCCACGCCGAATACGACGCCATCGCCGCTATCCTACGCTCCTGCCCCGAGCAGACACTACCAACCGAGAAACTGTAGCTTATTCTAAAATCTACAATCCAAAATCTATAATCTAATTGTTACTATGTCGTTTGCGCTCGTTGCTATCGAGATAGCGTTTGCGCAGGCGGAGACTCTTGGGTGTGACTTCGAGTAGTTCGTCATCAGCGAGGAAGTCGATACACTGCTCGAGACTCAGGTTCGTAAATGGCGTCAGCTGGACGGTGCCGTCCGATGATTTGCTACGCATGTTTGTGAGGTGTTTGGCTTTGCAGACATTGATCTCGAGGTCTTCTTGGCGGTTATTCAGTCCGACGATCATACCGGCATAGACCTCAACCGCTGGCCCGATAAATAGTTCGCCGCGACTCTCGGCGTTTTCGAGCGCATACGGCGTGCTCGTGCCGGCTTCAAATGCGATCAATGCACCGTTGCGGCTCGACGACAACTTCGCCCCAATCGGCTGGTAGCCATGCGGCAAACTATGCATGATAACTGTACCTTTGGTCGCTGTCAGCAGTTGGTTACGGAGGCCGATAAGCGCCCGCGTCGTGATGATATACGTCATGCGCGTTGCCCCGCTGCTGGTTTGTTCTTGGTGACGCATCTCAGCACGGCGGAGGCCAAGTTCTTGGCTGATGACACCGACAAATTCTGGCGCAATTTCGACGAGGAGTTCTTCGACCGGTTCTTTTTCGACACCGTCCTCGTGAATAGTGACAACTTCGGGCCGTCCGACTTCAAATTCATAGCCTTCGCGGCGCATCGCTTCGATGAGCACACTGAGGTGCAGCTCGCCGCGACCTGAGATGACAAAGCCGATACCCTCGTCACGCACCCGCAGTGCGACATTGGTCTCTAGCTCGCGCTGCAGGCGATCACCGATCTGACGGCTCGTCGTAAAATCGCCTTCACGGCCTTTCATCGGACTGGTATTTGGCCCCAAAAACATGCTGATTGTCGGCGCTTCAATCTCGATCGTCGGCAGCGCTTCTGGCATCTCACGATCAGCAATCGTCTCGCCAATATGCGCCTCAGCAATACCCGTCAGCGCGACGATATCACCGGCGCCTGCTTCGTCGACTTCTTCGCGTGTCAGCCCACGACTGACGAGCACTTTGTCGATCTTGCCAGCTAGCTGCGTGCCGTCGCGTTTGATGAGCATGACTGGCAGGTTTTTGCGAGCTGTACCGCGCGTGATGCGCCCGATCGCGTATTTGCCGAGAAAACTATCGTACTGGAGCGCGGTGACAAGCATTTGCAATGCCCCGTCAGTCGTCTTCGGTGCAGGTATTTCGTCGCGGATGGCCGTAAGTACAGGGGTGAGATCCGCCTCATTTGTCGAATCGTCTGGCATGCGCGTCCAGGCTTTGCCCTCACGTCCAATGGCATAATAGACCGGATAATGCAGCTGGCTATCATCCGTCGCCAGCTCCAAAAAGAGATCGGCTAGTTCGTCTTCGACTTCATGGACACGACGAGCTGGTTTGTCGATCTTGTTGATGACGACGACCGGTTTGAGCCCCAATTCGAGGGCTTTGCTCAGCACAAATTTGGTCTGTGGCATCGGACCTTCCTGCGCATCGACGATCAGCAGCACCCCGTCAGCCATATTGAGCGTCCGCTCGACTTCACCGCTAAAGTCAGCGTGGCCTGGCGTGTCGATGATATTTATCTTGAGATCCTGCCAATAGATCGTCGTTTGCTTTGCCGTGATCGTGATCCCGCGCTCACGCTCTTGGTCGCCACTGTCCATGATAAGCTCTTGGCTCATCTCGGCCTGATTGTCGCGAAACGTCTTGGACTGCTTCAAAAGCCCATCAACAAGCGTCGTCTTGCCATGGTCGACGTGGGCAATAATCGCAATATTTCTGATCTTGTCTGGTTCTGTCATTAAAAATAAGCCGTTATATGGCTTCCTCTTATCGTCATTATATCACTTTTGGTTTATAAGTGACAGAGGTATGCTATAATTTTGTACTGATACGCGGATGTGGTGCTGCGTGAAACGCGAATAATCGTAGACGCGTAGCGCGTTAAAGTCCGGGATGACGATAAACTATACTGTACCTCATAAACTCAAACATTATGCGGATGTGGCGGAATGGTAGACGCGCTAGCTTCAGGTGCTAGTGTACGCAAGTACGTGGAGGTTCAAGTCCTCTCATCCGCACCAAAAATGGACTAAATCCAGAATTGTCGCCCGACAGGGCGGCTTTTTCTTTGGCTTTGCGAAGCAAAAGCCATAGGTTCTTGGGGGGAAATGCAGTTGGGGCAGCCGTTGGCTGCGCCTTTTTGGTTTTTAGAAAGAGGTTCAATCCGTCCATTTCAAGAAAAGCGGACTTGATAGCACTATGCTCGCCACTTTCTGCAATTGCATTGAGGTCAGAGGCTTGTTTGAGCCACTGGCGCATAGGTTCAATCCAAGCCTTGCCAGCAAGCGTCAGCTTGCCGACTTGCTCCTCCAGCGACTTTTTCTCAGACATCAACTCGGCTTGCTTGGTGCGGTAGACACTCTGCTCAATATCTTGGTCTAAATAGCCGTCTAAAAGTCGCTGGAGCTTGCCTTGCAAGCTCGCAAGTCGTGTTTGTGCGTTAGCTACAAACACACCAGAACTTTGTTCTGCTTTGCGTTCGTCCTCGGCAAGCATTGTTTCTAGCTGGTCAGCCCAACTTTTGGGCATAGCGTAGCTATGCAAAATATCCGACAACTGCGCCGCTAGGTCTGGTTCGGTTACCGCTGGCTCGGTGCAACGGATTGTTTTGTGCTTTCTTGTGCAACGGTAATAGACGTATTCGTGAATATTACCGTTCTTTTGGTGCTTAACTTTCTTTTCGGCAGTTATGGCTAGATTACAGGTTGCACAACGCAGCAAGCCACAGAATATCTGTGGCGCAGTTGCGCCTTTCTGTGGTCGTCCACGTTTGGCAAGCGTAGCTTGCACCTCATCAAACAGTTTCTTGGCAATTATGGCTGCATGTTTGCCCTCGTGTATCTCACCGAAGTAGCGGAAATGTCCGTAGTAAAATGGACTTGTCAGCATACGCTTAATTTTGTCTTTGTCTTTGGGAAATTGTTTGCCAGATTTCGTCAGTATTCCTTTACTAGCTAGAAAACTAGCGATGTCCTCAAGCCGTTGATCGCCTGCGGCGTACAACGCAAAAGCCTCCATGACAATCGGCGAATGGCGTTTGTCTATAACTACTGTTTTTGTCCGAACATCATTGATGTAGCCAACAGGTGCAAGACCGGGGCGTTCGCCCCGCCGTACCTTTTGGCGCAAACCTCGTTTGGTGTTTTCGCTCAAGTTGTCTACATAATATTTGCTCTGTCCAAAGGCTATGGAGAGCATAAACTTACCTTGAGAAGTGTTTTCAAACCAGAAAGAGGGAAACTTGAGCGTGCCAAGCTTACCACTGTCCAGTAAATAGACAATTTGTCCACCGTCCACGCTATTTCTAGCCAGCCTGTCGGGGTGCCACGCCAAAATATTGCCGCCGTTTTGCTCTATTTCAGCTAACAACTTGCCAAATACTGGCCTGCCCGTTGTTTTGGCAGACTTTTTCTCTACAAACTCGGCGGCGATATGCAAACTTTCACGCTTGGCATATTCCCGCAGCTCCACGAGCTGTGCCTCAATGGACAAAACCTGTTTGTCCTCTACGTCAGTAGATTTTCTGGCATACAGATAATATTTCTCGCTCATAGCACCCCCCTTAACTCAAAAAGCCGCCTTGGTGCAAAACAATTCGGAAAAACCAAATAGTTCCAAGACGGCTCTTTAAGCCAAAAAATAAAGGCTTTCCCGATTGAATTGTTTTGCTCTCTCATTGTACCAAACCAAAACCGCCAATGGCGGTCTAAAAACCAAAAAGGCGCAGCCAACGGCTGCCCCAACTGCATTTCCCCCCAAG
>CAYWYG010000022.1:0-13748 GCA_964462335.1 uncultured Candidatus Saccharibacteria bacterium
CATAGTACACAAGACTGATCGCCAGCACTTTGTCATTCGCAAGATATGGCACGATGACGATCGGGAGCGGCACGAGTAGCATCGCCCACTTCGTGTGTGTCCAGCCACGATGATGCGTAATGATAGGTAACATCGCGATCAAACCGAGATAAGCCGCCGCTTGAAATTGTCCGCTCCAGACGAGCAGCGTATCAACACCAAATGCGAGATAGAAAAATATATCTTGAGCCTTACTGTTGGTATCGATATCTGGAAACAGTGCAAATAACTGCGCGATCACAAACACTGCTGCAAGTGCCTGCCAATCATCAAGTAACCCCGCATACGCGGCAAATTGCTTGACTGGCACAAACATCATTACGCCGACATAGACAAGTCCTGCGCCCACCCCGCCTACGATATGACCACGATAATTTGCCATAGCAGTATTGTAACAAATTGCTCGTGGCTATAAACGCGTGAAATTAATAGATTGCGTAATACGGCTCACCCGGCAACACGTCACGAAGTCCGGCAAATGCATGCGCCACATCGGCATCATCATGCATATTTGCCCACGGATCAACCCAGAGCCCTCCGCCGTCTTAAGTAAATAATGCTGATACGGATACCGTTCTGATCTCACCAGCAACACGATCGCCCCTGTTATCTCAGGGTCGCGCCCTGAGATGGTGACATGTCGGAGCGAGTGTTTGATGTGATGGAGGCGGGCATCTACCCCGCCGCGGCGAAGAGCTTCGACGATATATCTGCATTTGTACCCAATTGTCCTCGCATCTTCAGGACGATCAAACAATTTCAGCGCTTCCGCATACGATATACCCAGCCGATTTGCCACGCATGCCACGCCACAGCCCATCGGGTCTTCTTGCGCCACATAATTTTTCTTCATGTGACCAGTGTAGAATTTATAATTTTATTAACAAGCCTAGCCTGAAACTATTTTACGTTTTTTAATCTTCGTGCTGATAAAGCCACGTATATCGTCTAAAACTATATCTTTTTCTCGAGGATCGCTTTCGCTCACAAAACATGCGAAATCATATATTTTTTTAGGAGACGTACTTATCCAATATCCATTTTTATATAAGAAATAGAACAAAGTCATTAATGCCATCCTCTTATTACCATTATTGAAAGGATGATTTTTTACCATAAGATAAAACAATATACCTGCTTTATCGATTAGTGTAACGTAAAGATCATTATTGTCGTACGATTGAAATGGTTGTGATACACAACTCTCCAGTATACCCTCAAATCTAGTATTAAATTAAGGCATCGGCTCATCAAATTCCAGCCTCTGCCTAGCAAACTCGTAAAGTAGATACTCTACCTCAGATAGGCTAACACCTATCGTCATACTAGGTTTTAGCTAAGCTCTTGAAAGCAGGACCGTAGACCTTTATAGACTTTTAACAGCATTAGAGATTGATCTTTTCTGTTTCTCGGTAAGTTTATCGGCCGATTTTGGCTTTATCAGTTCCTTTTCCTTCATAGCTACCAATATACCACAATATGATATTAAAGGCATATTGAAGGATATATACCCCGAGTTACATCATCGACCTCACGACGGAGTTGTGGGAATGGCACGCCTTCGCGGGCTGTGATGCCCTCGAGTGACCAAAATACTCGCTCGCTATAGCCAAGGCCACAGGCGGGCGGCATACCGTACTCAAGTGCTTCGACGTAGTCGATATCGAGCATTTGAGCTTCATCATCGCCCTCATCACGGAGCTTTTGCTGTTCCTCAAAGCGGCCAAGTTGATCGATAGGGTCGTTGAGCTCACTGAAAGCTTTGCACATCTCCGAGCCACCAAAGACTAAATTGAACTGTTCGGTCAGTTGGTCATTGCCCCGCTGCACCTTAGCAAGCGGCTGCATAAAGACAGGCATATCGATGAGAAATACTGGGCCAGCCAGCGTCTTGCGGTATTTTTTCCAAAGTTTGTCGAGACTACGGATGCGATTGTCTTGCTTCTCCACCTCGAGTTTATGTTCGCGTAGTTTTGCCTGGATGTCGTCCATACTGCTCTCAAATACATCGATATCATATTGGTCTTTGAGCACACTGACAAAACTGATACGTGGCCAATGCTCGCCGTCGGCGCCAAAATTGACTACCTGCCCGTCAGCCAGTGTAAACTCTCGTTTACCCCACGTTGCATCGCAGACAAAGCGGATCATGCGCTCAGTCAGCTCCATGCCCATTTCCCAGTCGGCATACGCCCAGTACCATTCCATGGCATTGTGCTCAGGCAGATGCTCCTCGCTGTAGTTTTCGTTACGAAAGCGCGGGCCAAGGTCGAAGACTTTTTCAAAGCCCGCGACCAGCAATCGTTTGAGCGGCAGTTCATGGCTGATACGCAAATAAAAATCTTGATCGAGCGCATCCATATGCGTCACAAAAGGGTTGGCGTCGGCACCGCCGGCAGTGTTTTCGAGTACGGTATTGTTGATCTCGATGAACCCTTCGTTTTGCAAAAATTCGCGTGTCGCTCGCCAAAATTTGCTCCGGCGGACAAAGCGCTGCCGCACGTCGTCATTGACATTCATATCGACATAGCGACGGCGCAGACGCTGCTCTTTGTCGGTGAACCCCTCTTGCGCGGTCGGCATGGGACGGAGGCTCTTGGTGAGGATACGGAACTGTGTGACCTGCACCGATTCCTCGCCCGTTTGTGTCTTCATGACTGCCCCGCTCGCTTCGACAAAATCACCCGGATCGAGCAGTCCGATTTCACTCGGGAGTGAGAGTTGGCTCTTGGTGCGATCGGCTGACATCGGCGCCTCACTGGCACGGATAAATAGCTGCAACTGCACACTCGTGGCGTCTTTGATAACAATAAATGCCAGCTTGCCAAATTTGCGAATCGACACGATCCGCCCGACGACCGTCACCTCTTGGCCTTCAAGCTCCACAAACTGACGATGAACCATCTCAATAGTATGTGTGCGATGTGCATCAGCAGGATACGGATTGATACCGAGTGACTTCAAATCCTCAAGTTTTCTCAGGCGCTCATCGCGCAGCTCTTTTAGTGTTGCCATATGACAACAATTATACCAAAGATACAGCGTATCCGTCATACGACACCAGATACCATGCTTATTAACTGCCCTCTCGCCCCTACGTTTGGTATAATTATCCAGATGGAACCTGACAAATCATTACCCGCGCCTATCATCTCGCATGTCGTGACAAATGTTGCCGACAATCAAGTAGTTATCAAGAGTGAGATAAGCAAAAAAACCTACCTTATAAGCTTTGCTTTTACCTGTGTCGCAATATACCTAACTGGTTGGTCGCAAGGTATCTTTGATGAAGATGCCGATATAGCGTTTTTTGTCATAACGTTACTCTTGCTCATTATATTTGCCATAATGGCCATCAAAGAATTTCCTCTCAATCACAAGAAAAACAATTATATACGCAACTTATGCAAAGCAAATCCGCGGTTTAGCTACGTCGATTGGACGCCACAACATGCCGTGCAAGAAGGCATCGCCCCGTCAGTTATCTGGAAGACTATCGAAGATCTAGGACGTAGCTCTCAAGCAGCCGACCTGGACAGCCAATATCATATTGCGTTCAACAGCATACGCGGTCAAGGCGACAAAGGGGAGGTTTTTCACCTTGGTCGACTGAATCGTGTAGGTCCTTATGCTGACTACATGTTTATTGCGATCGACATACCAATGAAGCTGCCGAGTATACTGGTCGACGCCGACGCGACGCTCAGTCCGCTCGCAGAAACAGATTTTGCGTATCGACTCAAAGCCGACAATCGCTATGAGCTTGAGGGGGAGTTTGCAAAATACTTCACACTGTATGGCGCTGAGCCGACATCAATCCGCCTCGCCACGTATATATTTACTCCAGACATTATGGAGAAGTTTCTTGGCGTCACAAAAAAAGCCGATATCGAGTTTCATGGCAACCGGTTATATATCTTATGGAGAACGCCAGCCACCAGTTCGCAATCTGCCTACACCGAAGCATTCACCATGCTAAATACCGTCGGTAGCCTACTTCTACAACGCATTAGCAAGTATCTCCATCCTGATGAAGTTGTCGGAACCCCGTTGTTACTCAACGAGATAGACCGATCAGCCTACGGAAAAGTTGCAGAAGTTGTCGGTAAATATGGTGGCGGCGACATCCGAAAATCAGTTGCCTCAGCATTCAGCGGACAACGAGCAATTCGTGGCGCAATATTCTTTGCGACTATTATCGTCATCGTGATAGTAATCATCGTCGCGTCATACACGATAACTGACTAGATCCGAGAAGTGTCAGCGCGAGATCTAGCGAACTTCTTTGACGTGATAGGTCATCTCACCTTTGGGGGTGGTGATAGTGACGGCGTCGCCTTCTTTTTTGCCCATGAGAGCAGCCCCGATCGGTGATTCATTGCTGATTTTTCCCTCGAGAGGGTCGGCTTCAACTGGTCCGACGATGCGGTAGGTTACTTCAGAACCATTTTTGAGCACGACGGTGGAGCCGACTTTGATCGTGCTACTTTTGGTCGCTTTGATAATGTCACAGTTCTGCAAGATATCTTCGATCTCGATCACGCGACTTTCGACGAGTCCCTGCTCTTCTCGGGCGCTGTCGTACTCGGCATTCTCAGAAAGATCACCATAATCGCGGGCGTTGGCAATCTTTTCAGCGATGGCGCCACGGCGACTCTTGAGTTCTTCAAGTTCATTTTCGAGCTCTGCTTTGCCCTCTTGTGTGATGTGGTATGTCTTCTTCATAATGTTCTGACTTTCTTTAGGGGTGTTACCTTACAAACGGCGCGCCGTTAAGTAGCGTGCCGCGATATAAGCCTGATTGACTGAACTAAACCCTCACTCAAACAGTGGTCATAGCATAGCAAATAGCTCGTCGTGGGTCAATATCGACGCGTCAGATTCAGTGCGTTTTTTATACTCGTACTTCTGTTGTTTGATGTGTTTTTCACTCACCACGACACGGTACGGGATACCGATGAGGTCGGCGTCAGCAAATTTCGCGCCAGCACGCTCATCACGATCATCCCAGAGTACTTCGATAGCGCGCGAGTTCAGCTCATCGTACAATTTCTGCGCCTCATCGGTCACGTCGCCAATCTGCACGAGGTGTACTTGAAATGGTGCGACCGCCTCTGGCCAGACCAGCCCGCGTTCATCGGCAAACTTCTCGATGATCACTCCCATCGCCCGTGTGATACCGATACCGTAGCTCCCGATCCAGAGTGATTGTTGCCTGCCCTCATGATCGGTATAGTACAGATCCATCTCATCGGTTTTTTGCGTACCAAAATTGAAGATATTGCCGCTCTCGGCCGTCTTGACTGGCTCGAGCTCATCACGATTGATACCAAGTTCTTTGACTGCATCGTCGATCACCTCTTCATTGACGGCGATGTTTTTGCCTCGATGCAGATAGATCACATCCTCCCCAGCCTCACAAATCGTCTGAAATTCATGGCTAAATTTGGTAAATGCGCCACCACTTGCAAATGTCACGTAGGTGTCCTCGCCCACACCGAGACGATTGTATACCTTCGTGTAGGCCTCAACCGTCTTTTCATAATACGACTCGAGGTCCTCTTTAGTCGCATGGAAACTATACATATCTTTCATGACAAACTCGCGCCCGCGCATGATACCACTTTTGGCGCGGAGTTCGTTACGAAACTTCGTCTGGAATTGATAGAGGCTTACTGGGAGGTCTTTGTAACTCTTTATATATTGATGCATCATCTGGACAATCGGCTCTTCATGGGTCCAGCCAAAGCCTATTGGCGTCCCATCTTGCAACTCTGATTTGAACCATACATCAACAGTTTCGCTATCCCAACGACCCGTCTTTTCCCATATAGTTTTGTTCTGCAAACTAGTCATCAGTAGCTCATTGCTATCAATCGCATTCATCTCCTCGCGCACAATCTGCTTGATCTTCTCGATCACCCGAATCCCAAGCGGAAGATAGGCATATGCGCCCGCCATCTCTTTGTACACGAACCCAGCACGGATCAACAGCTGCGCGTTTTTTGCCACTTCATCGGCAGGCGCCTCGCGAAGCGTTTTCGTAAACAATTGCGACATTTTCATATACGACTACTATACACGACTTCTCTTCATAGATAAAAACTGTACGAAACCGTCAGTTAGCCACCGAGTAATTTGACAACCCATGGTGGCGCAAAGAATAGCAGATAATAGGCAATCGAATTTTTCATCATGTGCAGACCGATACCTGACCAAATCGCACCCGTCTGCTCGCGCAAATAGCACGCTACCATACTCATAATAAACGTATCGATGCCGACATTCCATTGGCCGTGCACATAGCCAAACAACGAGCTCGTTATCAGCGCGCCCAGCCACCACGGCATCGTTCGACGTAAATTACCCTGTAGATAGCCGCGAAATACCGTCTCCTCAACAATTGGTGCTGCGATGACGATAACAACAAACGCATAGAGCTTGTCCCACATCGATCCGTCCGTCGTAAACCCGATCTGCTGATGTTGAGTAAGATCAACGGTCGGTAAGTAGCTCGCAATTGCAGCCATCACCGCGAGCGCAAGCGTCAAGTATCCTGCCCAGCCCACTATCATGACACCGCTATCATGCCAGCGTGGACGACGATATATGCCGAGCAGCTTGGCGATCGTCGCCATCGTCATCCGCCGCACTGCGTATGGCTCAATGAGGAGTACCGTGAGACCAACTGCATAGATCACAACACTCAGTACCATCATTGTCAGCGGTGAATCATCCAACTCGATACCTAGCTGTGATGCCGACATATAGACCAAAAGACCACCGAGTAACCCGCCGAGCACAAAGACTGCGGTATATGTCCATGCCGGCCAGACGACGGCAAGCCCTACTCGCCGCAAACCGGCACGTACGCGCGCCGATCTAGAAAATCTTCGCCACATCCGCGACTGTCGCGAGCACGATGAGACCGAAAACGATCATCATGCCGACTGAGTTAATTTTTTCTTCGATTTCTTTGGTAAGTGGCTTTTTTATGGCTCGAAACAGCGCCATCGTATACCACCGTCCGCCATCAAGAGCGGGGATCGGCAAGATATTTATAATCGCAAGTGTCATGGAAATAAATGCCGTGATCAACAATATTGGCATGAGTCCCGATCGAACCGCGTTGGGCAGAATAGTCCCAATGATACCGATCGGACCAGCGACGCCTTGACCTGCATCACCCAGTTCGGCAGATGCAGCTTGACGTGCCGATGGATCAAGGTTGAGGAGGCCAAATAATCCAGTACCCAGCTTGGCAAATAGTCCGCCAAGCCCCTTCAGCGTCTCCCAACTGAGCTGACCAGTCAGCCCGACACCCACAATTGGCGCTGACCATGTCGAGCGATAGGTCGTCGGACTCGCTTGAGAAAATGCTACGCCGAGATAGCCTTTTTTGTCCTGGGCTTGCGCCGTCGTACGATTGGTCAGGAAAAGCGTCTTGGCGTTGCCATCACGCACATAATCGACGATAAAGGTCCCGCCGGGGTATTGTTTTGTCAGCGCAATGATCGCATCCACCTCATCGGCGCCTGGACCGCGGCATGGGTCAGTTACACCCGCTGGACAGGCTGTTTTGATCGAGATACGGTTGATCGTATCACCTGCCCGCAAGCCACTCATCTGCGCAGGCAACCCGTCGACGACGCTATCGATGCTGACATCAGCTTTTGAAACCGCGAGATCTGACGAGACAACGAATTGATTAGCAATCACGCGCGGCATACCGATAAGTGCCAAGATGGTGAACAACAGGGCGGCGAACAACCAGTTGACCGCAACGCCAGCGAGGATGATCTTGGTCTTTTGCCAAAACGTCGCGGCGCCATAGTCACCTTTTTTGTCAGCGGAATCAAACTCGCCCTGAAGCTTGACAAACCCCCCGATCGGCAACCAGTTGAGACTGTACATCACGTCGCGACCAAGGATACTTTTTTTGATCTTTTTGCCCCTCGCAAATGGGGGGAACCCGATGCCGAACTCTTCGACGACGACCCCGTTGCGCCGCGCGACGACACCATGCCCTAGCTCATGGATAACGACGAGAAACACGAGTATCAAAAGACCCAATACTATCGATAGCCCATACATTACCAAGTCCATTTATCCTCCATGCCGACGATTGCGGCGGTTATATTCTTCTAGTAGTGCGGTGACATCACTCGGCCGCATATCAGGCCAGTATTTATCAAGGAAAATAAACTCGCTATAGGCACTCCGCCATAGCATAAAATTACTCAGGCGCTGTTCACCGCTCGTCCGTACGATGAGATCGCACGGCGGAATCTCAGGATGATCGAGAAACGTGGCAAATGTCGCCTCATCAAGTGCGTCCGGATCGACACCGTCCTGCAAGGCGCGTTTCGTTGCCCGCACGATTTCACTCTGACCACCATAATTGAAACACATCGCGAGTGTTGCGCGCGTACCCTCACGCGAGACAGCCTCAGCCTCGTCGATCATCTCGCAGATGTCTGGCGGCAATTTCTCTCGGCCTCCCAAGACGACGAGGTGGAATCCTTTGTCATACAGATGTTTGATGTCGGTCTTGAAGAGCCGCCGCACGAGCTTGAACACATTGCGCACTTCGTCCTCGGCGCGCGACCAGTTCTCTGTCGACCAGCTATAGAACGAAATGTAGTTGACCCCCGCATCAGCAGTCGCTTCGATGACATCTTTGAGCGCATTGTAGCCCGCAAGATGCCCCTCATAGACCGGCAAGCCATGTTTTTTTGCCCAGCGCCGATTGCCGTCAAGGATAAAACCGATATGATTCGGAACGCGTGTCTGATTCATTGTGTACCAGTATACTATTTCTCGCGCGTGACAGCGAATAAAACTAGCTCGGCCAACATATTACCAAACGATGCATCCCAAGACGATGCCGTACGAGCTGCCGCGACTGCCTCATCCGCCATACGCCGCATCATATCGTCAGCCTGCGCTACCGCACCACTCGAGGTGATCACGTCTTGAACACGCGCCAGATCGTGCTCATCTGCATCGGCTCGCCCAAGCACACCCGCCAAGACATCGCGCTCTTGAGCACTCGCGTGTTCGAGCGCAAAATCAACCATAAGCGTATGCTTGCCTTCACAGATATCATCGAGATTTGGCTTACCCGTCTGCGATGTGTCCCCAAACAAGCCGAGATAATCATCTCGGAGTTGAAATGCCACACCAGCAGGCAATCCGTACCGTTCGCAGTCTATTTCTGCCTGTCCATCACCAGCACCTGCAAGTGTCAGCGCAGCGAGAAGCGGATCAACAAACGAATAATAGCTACTCTTTTGCTGGTATTTTCGCAGTAGATCATCACGAGTAAATGTCCGCCCAAATGCCTGCTGGACATCATCAATCTGGCCAATATCAGTGATCAACGTATGCCGCTGCACGATATGCATCGTGGCGACGATGCGCCGCGCATCAGTATCAAGTGTCGTCATTGCCTGCATCGACGCAAGTTGTGCCATCATGCCGACCAGTACGCCGATAGAATTCGCCTCGTGTGCATCATCACGATATGTCGATTTATACAGCTCATGTACGGTTGGCTGTCCGCGGCGCAGTACCGAGCGGTCCATCACGTCATCAACGATCAAGAGGTGGTTTTGGATGAGCTCGATAGCCGCTGCCAGTCTCAGCCCAACCTGATCTCTCGTGCCGCCGAGAACATGATCATACATCGCTGCCGCTAAAGAACCGCGCACACGCTTGCTATCCCGCAGCGAATACTCACGAAGTGTCTCGAGTGCCCACGCTCCATGCGGTGACACCTCAGGCAAACTCGCACGCACTTCATCGAGTATGACTGCAACCATTTCGGCAATCGGCTGACTGTAGGTTTTTAGCATTTTCACGCCGCTATTGCCCTGCGTCGTGTCTAATCTTTTCGATTTCATGATAGTTTGCATCCACAAAAAACTATATCGTCATCACTTCTTTTTCTTTGGCACGAAATAGTTCGTCGATACGGCCCTGGTAGTCCTTCATGTCATCATCGACACCGCGTTCGATCTGTTTGAGGTCTTCCTCTGATAGTTCTTTGGCGTCTTTCATACGCTTGGCCTCGCGTAGCGCATCTTGGCGAATGGTGCGCATGGCGATACGACAATCTTCGACCTTGTCGCCGAGCTGTTTGACCATCTCGCGGCGACGTTCCTCAGTCAATGGCGGGATCGGCACACGGATCAATCGTCCGTCATCACTTGGGTTAAATCCCATTTCGCCACTACGAATCGCATCGCTGATCGATTTGATGTTACTCGGGTCAAATGGACTGATCTGCAATAACTGCGGCTCAGGCGCCGTCACATTGGCGACTTGGTTGAGCGGCATCTTGGCGCCATAGGCCTCAACCATGACGCTCCCGAGCATGTCAGGATGCGCCCGCCCAGTTCGCACTTTGCCCAGCTCATTCTCAAAATGCTCGAGCGCTGCACTCATTTTTTGTTCATAGGGTTTGGTATCAAACATAATATCTCCTCTTGTCTTTCTAGTATAGCAGGTTACGACTGAGTACTATCATGGACATATATCGTCATTTTGTGATATAATATGCTTAATTATGAACCCGCCAATCGCCACCACACTGGCGCTTATCGAGCAGTCACTGCGCCCCCTAGCTGAGGCGCTTGCTCATATCAAATCGTACAATGGACCAGTCGTGTATATACGTGACCGTCATCACCCCGACCTCGCCGGCGTGATCGCGTCCTATCCTGCGCGCGTATCCGCCAAACGACTTGAGTTTGTCCGCCGCAATATCGAGCACCGAAGCGTCGACTTACATGCCAGCACGCTGGGCGAGACGTTTGCTACCAAACTATCAGAGATCAAACCATCATGTATGAACCGACACCATATCGTCTGGGGAGTCTACGTCCCGCTACCTGGCGGTCATGAAGCCGTCGTGCAGCTCGCATTTGACAAGACGATCGGCGGCGCACCAGCTCTCGGTACGATCGAAACAGCCTGGGAAACGTGCCGAGATGAGATCATCACCGCCCTCCACTCAATCGCAATCTACGATACCGCGTCGCTGATCGATGCCTGCAAGCTCGACGTGCCCGCCACACCCAATGCATTCGCGATCAAATGGGACATCATGGACTCAAGCCATGTTGCCCGTCAGTCGTATGGCGAATTACGGCACTTTATCACGACATTTGAGAGCGTCATCGAGCCGATCATCAGTCATTATGGCGGCCATGTCTCGAGCTACACGGGTGATGCGCAAAATATCATCATCCCCATCCCAGAGGCAATCGACCGCAATGACACAAAAGCTCTCTCACGCTTCGCCACATCGCACATCACGCCACTCATCGACAAGATCCGCATCACCCACGCCACACTAGCCAACACCTATTCGCCTGTCATGCGGCTCAGACTCGGGGTCGGCCTAGGCTGGATCGAGACGAGTCAGCTCGGCGAAGAAACCGGACCTATCCTATGGGACATCGCCAGCAAGATGAAGATGCGTGCCGGTAGCAGCGATATCTTCACGCTCTGTCTTGATACTAGCGTGAAAAACATTCTGCAAATATAAAACGCCCCCTGACGAGGACGGTTTATATGCGATCTTTTTGGGTTATTCGCTGACACCCAGTTCGATGCGACGAATTTGACGGACGATGATGTTTTCGCCAAGTTTGGATATATATTCTTTGACCAGATCGCCGACCGTTTGATCAGGATTCTTGATAAACGGCTGCTCGAGCAGCGTCTTTTCAGCAAAGTATTTTTTGAGCTGACCGTCGACGATCTTACCGGCGATCTCGGCTGGCTTGCCTTCGCTGGCTGCTTTCTCGGTAAACTCAGCTCGCTTCGCAGCCTCGACCTCAGGATCGATGTCTGCAGCCGAGATGTACTCTGGGGCACTTGCCGCAACGTGGAGGGCGATATCATGCACGAGTGTCTGAAATTCATCAGTTTTTGCGACAAAATCAGTCTCGCAGTTCACCTCGACGAGCACGCCAACACGATTGCTATGGACATAGCTGTCGACCAGTCCAGCACGCGCTTCGCGTTCGCCACGTTTTTCAGCTTTGGTCAGGCCTTTTTTGCGCATGGCTTCAAGCGCTTTGTCAAAATCGCCATTACTCTCAGTCAATGCCGCCTTGGCGTCGGTCAAACCAACACCGGTTAGTTCTTTGAGTTTTTTGATGTCATCTACTGAAATATTCACGTTGTTCACCTTTCATAGTTTACAGTTTACAGTTTTCAGTTCACAGTAAGTTCTCAATTGTCAGTTTTCAATGTCGGTGTTTGATAATTGTAAACTGAAAATTTATTGAAAATTGTGAATTGTAAACTGCTATTTGTCAGCCTCAGGCGCCTTAGAGTGCTGGCTTTTGCCTTCCTCGATCGCCGCAGCGACATAGTCAAGGATGAGTTTGAGACCTTTGATCGCGTCGTCATTGCCAGGGATAACATAGTCGATACCAATTGGGTTGGCGTTGCTATCGACGATCGCAATGACAGGGATACCGAGTTTGCGTGCTTCACGGACAGCGTTGGCATCTTCGAGTACGTCAGTGACAAAAACAGCACCAGGTCGCCCGGCCATATGTTTGATGCCGCCGTATTTTTTGTTGAGGTCATCAATTTCTTCTTGGAATCGCTGCGCCTCGAGCTTGCTATAACGGTTCGCGAGCTCACCACTCTCCATCTTTTTCTCAAGTGTCTTGAGGTGTTTGAGACGCGCATTGACCGTGGCAGTATTGGTCAGCATGCCACCCATCCAGCGTTCGGTAACGCAGAGCTGGCCGGTTTTTTCTGCCGACTCGCGCACCATGTCTTTGGCTTGTTTTTTCGTGCCGACGAGCAAGACTGATTTGCCCTTGCCCACCACTTCGGTGATAAACGGCAATGCTTTCTCGAGCCCCTCGACCGTCTTGGTCAGGTCAATGATGTGGCTGTCCTGACGTTTGCTATGAATATACGGCGCCATTTTCGGGTGCCAACGGCTCGTTTTGTGTCCAAAATGAACACCGGCTTCGAGCAAAGCCTTGATATCGACAGTTACTGCCATGATATCCTTCTCCCTTCACGCGCGCCCCATTTAGGATATCTGCACGCGTTGCTTCATTAAAAATTGATACCGTAGTATCATACCAAATATCACCTTTGACATCAAGGGCAAAAACAGATATAATCTACCGTTGACTATGAAAAAAGATTTACACCCTACTGACTATCGTCCTGTGGTTTTCCAGGATGACGCGGCTGGTTTTGCTTTCTTGACGCAAAGCACGGCCCAAACCAACGACACGATCACATGGGAAGACGGCAACGAGTACCCACTCGTCAAAGTGCATATATCAAGCGCCAGCCACCCGTTCTTCACCGGTGAAGAAAAGATCATCGACACCGAAGGCCGCGTCGACCGCTTCAAAGCCCGCTTCGCTGCCGCTGAAAAACGCCGCTCTGAGATAGCGAACAAAGCCAAGAAATCCGCCGCCCGCACAGAGAGAAAAGCCGCCAAGGCAGCTCAAGAATAGAATTCCATGTTCAGTGTCCTTATAGTAGTATGTACGCTCATACTACCCATTACGATTTACCTTTGCAGAAGCAGTGGGTATTCATGCTGTCATATGGGGTTGGCTTGTAGGACTAGCCATCACTGGATGCTTGCTCTATCTCAGGCAGCCCATGAACAATAAGCGGCGTCTACTCTGATATACTTGTTTCTATGAGTCTCA
>CAYWYG010000023.1:0-10425 GCA_964462335.1 uncultured Candidatus Saccharibacteria bacterium
ATGAGCGCATCGCCGCCATGAGTAATCACTGCTACATTAGTCAAATACGTAGCGATGTCTCTGGGTGTAATGCACGAATAGTTACCTTTTTCGCTCGAGACGTAGAGTTTCTCGTCGCCGAGGTACATCACGACGTGTTCGGCCATAGTCAATTTGACCGCTTCGGCGTCAGACCATTTCACCTCATCAGCTGGTTTCACCTCTAGTAGCTTCGCCTCATCGCTCGCGACCACTTCAGAACTGCGCATATGCTCAGGCAGGCTACGCAGGAGCGAACGAAACTCAAGGCGAGTCAGCAATGTCTTGAGTTTGAGTGTGTCGAGATCGGTCACGTCCATCGCCGCGAGATCGAGCTCAAACGGCGCATCATGGTAGAGCGTCGCAATCTCACGGCTCAAGTACGCCGACTCTTTGCCTGCCTCCAGCTTCTTCGCAACTGCACCCTTCACCTGCCAGAGATTCTTGTAGACACCATCCAGCGTCTCGTAGCTTTGCAGTAGCTGCACAGCTGTCTTCTCGCCGATACCCGGAACACCAGGGATGTTGTCCGAGCTATCGCCTTTGAGCGATTTAAGGTCAAGGAATTGGTCGGTTCGGATACCATATTTGGCCTCGAAACTCTCGGGATGAAACAACTCGATATTACTGAAGCCTTTTTTGAGCGCATAGACATGCGTCAGCGGCCCGAGACACTGGAGTGCATCGAGATCACTCGTGATGAGGCAGGTCTCGATCCCTTCGGCCGCGGCCTTGTCAGCAAGTGAGCACATGATATCGTCCGCTTCATAATCATCCGCCTCATACATCGGCCAGCTAAACGCCTCGAGCAGCTCCATAAGGATCGGTATCTGCGCGTAGAAATCCGGTGGCGCCGGTTTGCGCCCCGCCTTGTACTCGGGGTACAGTGCTTTGCGGCGGCGAATATTCGTGCCTTTTTTGTCCCACGCCACACAGACATAGTCAGGTTTGAGCTTCTTGATTAGCTCCAGACTGAGTGCGGCAAACCCATACACCCCACCCGTCGGCGTACCGTCCCGCGTCGATAAATTGGGCATGGCATAATACCCGCGATAAAACACGCTCTTACCATCGATAATCGCCAGCCTTTTTGCCATACTACTAGTATACGCTATCTATTTTTTACTCTCTTTGCGATGGCATTTCGTGCAGTATCTATCACGTATTGGGTAACTCCTCTGCGGTATATCTGTTGTCGTTCGCGTTCAGTCTTGCCACCCCACACGCCGAAAGCTTCTTTACGGCTAAGCGCATCGATCAAACACTCTTCCTTGACTAGACAGTGAGCGCACACAGATTCTGCAAAGCTTCTCTGCTGTGCGATACTTGGTGGAAATGGATCATCAGGATTACCTCCCAGACACGCCGCTCGCCTCGGCCACATCGTATCGAGGGCAACCAATTGAGCACCGCCTAATATACTACGAACAGTGAGTTGGTTCATGTGATAATAATGTGGCAGTTTATAGTCATGAATGCAAGCATGAGTATCTCTATATAGTTCTCTTCTTTAGCTTTCGTCGCTCGCGCTCAGTTAGCCCGCCCCATATGCCATACTGCTCATTATGTGCGAGCGCATAATCAAGGCACTGCTGCCGCACGCTACATCTCGCACATACTTTTTTCGCCATGTGAGGACTATTATTTTTTTCGGGGAAAAATGCTTCCCCGTCAGTATTGGCGCAGTTACCATGTTGCCGCCATCCCGCCTGGTCACCTCCATCTACAGCGACGGTAGGTTGCGTATCTTCAATTCGTTCTGCAGACGATGCCGCCGCATGACCCATGGCACATTCTTCAATGATACGGTACGCCTCTTCAGTTATTGGGCCATACCCCACAAGCTGGCTCCACACGCGCAGAGGAACTTCTAGTTCGCCGACTAGTTGATGAGCCCTTCGTACACCGTTAGACACCGCACTATCCGTGACGCCACGACGTGCCGCTATACCCGCAACAGTTTCCCCAGAGTACATTGCCGCGAGATCACCCCACATAACAGTACTTCGCCTGCCAGTTATCTGAAAATCAGCTAGTATACCAGCCAGCCGTGGTATAGCCATCCCTGCGATTAACCGCGTTTCTCCATCTGACATAGTTTTGTGAGGAATCCCAAATTCGCCAAGACGTTTGCGCAATGTCTCTTGTGGGCCACGGTACATCAAAGCAATCGTGCCAAGTGGCCTATGACGGCCTGATCGGGTCAACTCAGGAATAGTTGTTTTCTCCATAGTGAATTTCATTATATCCATCACCCCCCATTACCCCAAGCATGAGCATCTTCCTTTGCTATACTATGAGGTATGCAAAAACCTCAAGTAATCGCCATCATCGGTATGGCTGGCTCCGGCAAAGGCACAGTTGTCGAGCATCTCGTCGAAGCATATCAGATACCAAAAGTATATTTTGGCGGCATGGTTTATGAGGAAGTAGAGAGACGCGGGCTCAATATCATCCGCGATGAACGAGCCGTCCGTGAAGATATGCGGGCGACCGATGGCCCAGCGGTGCTGGCCAAACGCGCTGCCACGCGCGCCAAAGAAGAACTACAAAACGGCGCAAGATTTGTCGTGCTGGACGGGGTATATAGCTGGAGCGAAGACTGCTACTTACGAGAGATATTTGGGGATGCCTATAGTTCAATCGCGATTGTGATGCCAAAGCATGTACGCTATGATCGCGTTGTTACTCGCAAAGATGCACACCGCACATACACGCGCGATGATATCAAACGACGCGACATAGAAGAAATCGAGTTTCATCACAAAGGTGACCCCATCGCCTTCGCCGATTACTACCTGCTCAATGCCTCATCGATCGATGCGCTCAAAGCCGCTACTGACGATATCATGCACCAGCTCGGCTACTAGCTACTACGCTGCCAATTCCTGATCAACCAATTTATTGACATCGATAATCGGAACACGCGGTGCGGTCGGTCCTTTTGTCACGACCACTCGGCGCACATCGCCTCTCCGCTCTCCATCAACGAGCAGAGGCACACTCGCATCTTCAAAATCGATTTTTTCGTGTCGACGTAATCGTCCATGCATTATGCCTGACAACGATTGGACACCAAACCACACCGAACGCGGAAACTGCCACATACCTTGATAATGGCCAATAGAAAAATACTCTCCGTATATGGCGCGCTGCGCCAAGATATTGCGCCATGTCCCTGCCATCCGGCCGTCATTCATGATGAGGATAGTTCCCCCAAGCCGCCGCTCACGACCATCATCGTGCCGAACTGGCGGCATACGGTGACGGCGTCCATGCTCAAAATAGTACCGTGTAGCCAGTGCCAGCTTTGCTCGCATCGTCCGGCCAGATACATTGAGTTCGTCTTTTGCGCCTGAATGTTCTAGCCATTCTCCTGCCAGCGCAACCGCCCCCAATGCCCCAGATACCATCCCATATCCCAAATCGATCCCGTCTGCTTCGATATGAAACGGCCGCGCGTCACGTACTGGTATATTCTGACTGTGACGACATGCCATAGCCGCTATAACGGCAAGCTCCTCTATAGACCTTGCACCGTGCAGCGCAAACGACGTATCATTCTCGCCACCAGCAGGCAGACTCACAACAGCGAGATCATCTCGACTTGCCTGAATAATACCGTTAAATGAATCTGCCTGACCACCATCACCTGCTGCCAGCACTATCACATCGCCATCGCAGACTGCTCCGGCGATAGCATCACGCGTACGTAACGGTTCAGGCGATGTCTGAAGACGCAGTGACGATACTACCGATTCCTGGAGGTAGGCTAACGCGGGTGTGACAGCAGCATGCCGTGAACTTGCTGGATTTTCTACTATGACAAGTCGCCGTTCGGGCATGGTCACCTACTGGTCAGCTCGCTACTGTAAATACTCGTACAATTTCTTCGCATCTTTGTGCTTGCGCAGTTTGGCGAGAGCTTTTGCTTCAATCTGACGTATGCGCTCACGCGTGACGCTAAATTCCTGGCCGACTTCCTCGAGCGTATGGCTCTTGCCGTCATCGAGACCAAAGCGCATCTTGAGGATCTTTTGCTCGCGCTCAGTCAGCACATCGAGGATACCCTGCACTTGTTCTTTGAGCAGCTGGTTTGCCGCGGATTCTTCCGGACTGGCAGCGTCTTCGTCTTCGATAAAATCACCGAGCACCGTGTCGTCTTCGCCATCATCGCGCCCCACGCCAGCATCGAGGCTTGTGATATCTTGCTTGATCTTGATGACGTATTCGACCTTGTCGGGCTCCATCTCGAGTTCTTTTGCAAGTTCTTCGATCGTCGGCTCACGGTTGAGATCTTGCGTCATGCGGCGCTGGGTGCGTAGCAGTTTGTTGATCGTCTCGACCATGTGCACAGGGATACGAATCGTCCGCGCTTGGTCGGCGATAGCACGTGTGATTGCCTGACGAATCCACCAGGTCGCGTAGGTACTAAATTTGAACCCTTTGTCTGGATCGAATTTTTCGACGGCACGCAGGAGTCCCGTATTACCCTCCTGTATCAGATCGAGAAAATCAAGCCCGCGCCCACTATAACGCTTGGCGATGCTCACGACCAGACGCATATTGGCTTCGGCCATCTGGTCTTTTGCTTTTTTGTCGCCAGCGACGACCCGCTGAGCAAGTGCGAGTTCTTCTTCGCTATTGAGGAGCGGGATCTTCCCGATTTCACGCAAATACAGACGCACTGAGTCGTCTGATACATCATCAAAATAGACTTCACCTGGGTCAGTTTCGACGATATCCTCATCACCAAAATCATCGATATCTGGTTCATCAATTACATCGATGTCACTGAGGCTGGCGAGGTCATCGTCATCATCGTTGAGCGGCAGATCGCCGAGGTCGTCGTCACGAGTCATATCATCGGGCACGTTTCGTCTCCTTTATTAGTTCGGCCAACTGGACGCGTAGTTCTTGGGCGCGCACGTTGTCGTGCACCTCCTCAGCATCACGTAGCTGGACATCGAGAATTGCTTTAGTTTGTCTTCGCTTTTCGTCTTTTATCCGTCGGACTAAGTTCGCGGCTTCGATGAGTCGATTTGAGGTATCGACTGAAGCGTATCGCGTCTCCGCTTTGAATAGAACGATTTTGACATAGGTGTCGAGATTTTGCAAGTCATCAGGCAACCTCTCTGGAAATTTTTCCCCTAGATGCGCCAAAATATACCCGAGCAACGCCTGCCGTACCTCACCCGCAACCGATTCGGGCGTCAGATGTCTGAGCGTATCATGCACGCTCTCATCCATCACTGCAAGTCCGAGCAGATAGTCCTGATGCACCTCTGGATCATGCCCGGTACTCGGCGTGATGTTCATCGGTTTAAGCCGCCGCACTGGTTCGGGTTGTTTCACGATGTTGAGCTTGCCTTCAAGCGCTCGACGACTTGCCCCTGTTACTTCAGCAACCCGCCCGAGATAATGCTCTTGTTCAACCGGATCTTTAAGCAATCGAATGAGCGCAAGTGCCTGTGTACTGAGTTCGCGCTTGCCTGCCGCACTCGTCAGGTCATAGCGGTCTGAATACTGGTCGATGATCCACTCGATTGCCGGCTGATGGCTGTCGACCACACTTTGCCAGAGTGCCGCGTCTTGTTTGATGAGCTCATCAGGATCTTTGAAATCACTTGGCAGCGTGATCACACTGAGCTCCACGCCGACGCTCTCGGCAATCGGGATAGCCCGCTCCGTTGCCGCAATGCCAGCTTTGTCACCATCAAAACACAAGCGCACATTGCGCGTCAGGCGGCTCAATGCCTTGAGGTGGTGCTCAGTCATGGCAGTACCCGCTGTTGCGACGACTTGTGCCACCCCTGCCTGATGACTGGCGATCACGTCGAGATTGCCCTCGACCAGCACGACATAATCATGTGTGCGAATCGCTTCTTTGGCCTGTGCCAGCCCAAAGACCTGCCTCCCTTTGTCGTAGAGCAACGTCTGTGGCGTATTGAGGTACTTCGGCGCATTTTTCACATCCGCCAGTAACCGACCTGTAAACCCGACAATTTGCCCCTGTCCATCACTTAGTGGTATGGCAAGACGCCCGCGTAGCAGATCAGTCCCGCGGCTACTGAGTAGCCCTGCTGCCGAGAGTTCAGCCCGCGTGAAACCTTTGCCTTCCATAAAACGAAGCAAAACCGACCCCTGTTCTGGCGCATATCCCAGACGAAAATCCAGCACAGCTTGTTTGGTAAATCCCCGTACATTGGCGACATAGTGAATCGCGCTCGAATCTTTGATCAGTTGCCGCTGGTAATACGTGGCCGCCAGTTCGTTGGCCGCATACAGCCGTTTTTTCTTGTCAGCTAGACCACGATCAGCGCGTGTCTCATACAGACTCAGATCGACCCCAGCTTTGCGTGCTAGTAGCTCGAGACAGGCACGAAAATCGATCCCTTCGACCTCCATGACAAACGAGAACACATCACCGCCTTTGTTGCTGCTAAAATCATGCCATATCTGTTTGTCCGGCGACACGAAAAAACTCGGTGTCTTTTCCTGACTAAACGGGCTGAGTCCGCGCCAGCTCCGCCCTGCGCGCTTTAAGGGCACATACTCCCCGATCACATCCTCGATCGCGAGACGACCACGAACTTCCTCTTTGGCCTCATCAGAAATCATGTAGTTAGTATACCACTCTGTACCTCTGTAACATCTTATGCTTAAATAAAGACATATGGATAACAAACCAAGCCTCAAACCACCTTCAGTAGCACCTGTACGCGGCCCAGCCGCACCATTACCAGATACGACGTTTATACCACCAGTTGCGAACCCGCGCAAAATCACCAAACTATCATCGAAAACAGTCTTTTTACTCGTCGGCCTCGTGCTCGCTATCATCATCGGGTTTGCATTGATGTTTCTCGCAAAAGCCAATGACCCCGCAGATGATATCAACAAACTACGCGTGATGATGCAGAGCCTCAGTGAGATCACCAGCGAAGGTCGCAAGAGTGCAAGACACCCTGATGTCGTGAAATTTACCAGCGATGCATCAATCCTCATCAATGGTGATATCACCAATCTCAAGACCGTACTGGCAACGACAGGTGTCAAAGAAAGCAAAGAGATCACGACCGCCGAAAAAGCTGCTAATGCGCTGATCATAAAGGACTTGAAAGCAGCCGCAATTGACGCACGATTTGACCGAGCCTACACAAAGATTTTGCGCGAAAAGCTAAAAGCCACCCAGGCGCAATTGACGCGAGTCTATGATAAATCATCTCGATCAACTGTGCGGATAGCCACCAAGACCGTTTATGATCACTTCACAACGCTCATCGAATCACTCGATAAACTAACGCTCTGAACCATCACACGGTCACAAGCTCATAGCTATGCCTGATGAGATCCCTCAGCTCATCCTCTGGTAATTGCCCCGTGCACAAGATCGTATTCCAATGCTTTTTGTTGAGGTGGTAGCCCGGGAGGACTGTCTCATACTTTTCGCGTAGCAGCTCAGCAAGCTGTGGATCGCACTTGAGACTCAATCGTACCGGATTGCTTTTTTCATCGATCAGGGCAAACATCCGGTCAGTAGATTTTGGATTTTGGATTTTGGATTTTGGGATAGTCGCATCGTCCGTTTCGACTCCCTCAGCTTCACGGTTTTTCGAAATTCCACTCGGTACCCGATAGACTGCCACCCCCTCACCAAACGGATAATCCAGGTAGACGCCAGGCAGCGCCGTCACCATCGACTCTATATCATCACGTGTCATCATACGTCTATCCTACCTATTCACCGCTATTATTACCAGAAAGCCCTTTGACCGTCTCTGCCCATCGTAGACGATTTTTCATATCAGCGATGTGAGCCGGATCCGTCATCTTCTTTACGAGTTTGTTACTGTCGTCACTACCGATCATCTGAAAATGATACTTTAGCACAAGTTTGCGCAAATCTTGCTCTTTTGCACGTGTCAGACACGTATCTTGATAGCTCGCACAGGTTGCTCCAAGCGCGATCCATTTGGCAAGATCGCTGTTGTCTTTGGCATCGACGCTCACGGTCATATCCAATACCGCGCTACGCGTCACCTCGCGATTAAACTGTTGGTCAAACATAAAATTACCCAGACTGTATGTGATCAGATGCCCCTTGTACGCTTCCGTCGTCTGCACCCAGTGTGAATGATCGCCGATCGCAACATCCGCCCCGCCATCTATCAGCTGTCGGTACAACTGCTGCTTGATTTCATCTGGCTGCGCCACATACTCTGCGCCACTATGCGGGATAGTGATCACGGGGAAATACGGCGTATAGCGCTGCATGACGGCAAGCGAATCGCTACTAGGCGTTTTGAACACGCCGTGATAGCCGCACCACACAATCGGCAGCTTCACGTGCTGCACTGTGCCATCACTCATCGTCGCGCGCGCCGGCGTGCTGATCACGTCGCATAGATGGTCGTACTCTTCTGGGTCATAACTCCCAAAATATTGGATGCCATGCGCATCAAACAGCTTTCGTGATTCGACCAACCCCTCATAACCCTGATTGTCGGTATGGTTATTTGCCACATCAAACACCGTGAACCACTTTTTCGCCTCAGGTAGATATTTGGGCTCACAGTCAAATGTCAGCGTCGCTTCCTGCACGGCAGACGACGTCTTAGGATTATTCGTCACAGGACACACGATATCAGCGATCCACGCATCATATCTATCGCGCTCAAACGTGTGCAACCCCGAAAACGGATAGGCGTATTTGAGCGGACTCGCCATCGACCAATCATGCGTATAGCGCCCCCAAAACGTATCACCCATCACTAGCATACGGCTCTCGACTCGCGATGGTATCAGTTGCGGTTTCACCTGAGAGGCTGTCTTCACCTCTGGCGAGTCCGTCCGGAGTGCAAATCTATCATATGCCAGTATCCCACCGACACCGACAGCCAACAGCACGCCCATCACCAGCGCAAAACGCCCACGCACCCGTCGCTTTTTCTTCTTCTCGATCTGCAGCATAGGTTTATTATAGCCCACTCACTAAGCCATGCCAGCTGCATCTTCTTTCTTTCCCTACTTTCCTGACTGCGGGTGTCGCATATGCGACACCTATTCGGGACACCTCATCCCTTTACTTTTCCTAGATAATACCGCAACTCCTCGATACTCCCCCGTATGTCCTCGAGGGCACGATGCTGTTCGGGTTTGGCAAATTTTTTGTGGTATTTGCCTTCAAATACCACTTTCCAGGCACTCACATCCAGCATCCGATAATGCAGCCGTTTGGCAAATTTTGGCCACCACTGATCGATAAATTTGCGGTCTTGATGGATCGAATTACCCGCGAGGAGTACCGGTGTATCACCAAAATGTGTATCGAGAAACTCGAGCAGTTCTCGCTCTACCGCCGCTTTTGTCTTCGTCGTCGCTTTGTTTTGTGCCATCAGCTGCTCACGCGACGCCGGCGCTTCCTCATACCAAAATTTCTTGTTGCGGTCAAAGCGCGCCTGCACGTGTGTGCTGCACCAATGCACCGCTCCCTCATAGGTTGCGATCTCTTGAAACTCCCAATCCGTCACGATCGCCGCGATCTCGAGCGGATAATCCTCAACTGGGTCGAGCCCTGTCATCTCCATGTCCACCCATAGTATTTTCTCTGGCCGAAATGCTGATGTTGTCATACACCCAGTATACATCGTTACTTGACAAGTTATGCCTCACAGATTATGGTACTGATAACCATGATAAACCGGCACTCCCGCCGGACACATGGAGCATATGAGGAGTGCGTGTGTCATCAAGACGCCATACTCGTCAGTATCGGTCCGTTGACAAAGATGGGGTCCACAAGATCTTCTTCATCGGGTATCAGCTCGATGAGCTCTTCGACGAAGAGCAACTCAACGACTTTCTAGTGGTAGCACGGCGTCGTATCGTTGGCGAGTTTTTCTACGCGACGGATCGCTACCGAGGACGACGAGTCAGCACTGACAACTATATCGTGGGGGTGGGTGACAAACTGAGCGACCTCGCATGTTACGTGACGACGAACATGAAGCACCGTATCGTGCGATGTGCGCAATTGCCATCCAACTTGCAAAACATCCCCCCTAAGATGCTTGACCGCCTCATTGCACGAGCCGAGTACGACCTTCTGCTCACCGCGCTGCAGGTCATGCGTCACCGTGAGGTCTGGTATGACGAGGCTCGTGGTATCTGGCAGGTCACTCAGTCCGCTATGGACGACTATCTGCAGATCCGCTACACACCCGCCACCCCGAAGCGTGATGACCGTTCCTACCACGGTCGTGTCAGGTCGCAGAGCAAGGCAAGAGGCATTCCGGAAGGTACGTCCATCGGCGTCGCCTGAATTTTCCGGACAGCTTCCCGGAGCGGGAGACGAGATAACAGTCGAAGGGTAGCTAACGACGGCGTTCCCTATCGGTAAACTCG
>CAYWYG010000023.1:10525-13738 GCA_964462335.1 uncultured Candidatus Saccharibacteria bacterium
GACGAGATAACAGTCGAAGGGTAGCTAACGACGGCGTTCCCTATCGGTAAACTCGTCCCGCTCCGCGGGGCACAAACCGCTTTCTACTTTCTGCTTACCGCTTACCGCACATCATACTAGCCGCTCGACCGCGATCACGAATGCCGCTTGTTTGAGCGGAATTTTTTGTCTCTCAGACCGACCCATCGCGTCACGCATGGCCGCTGTCATGATAGTATCGAGCTCGTCGTTGACCTGAGACTCCGGCCAGTGCTCGCCAGCACGATTTTGCGTCCACTCCAGATAGCTCACGATGACGCCGCCCGCGTTGGCGATGACATCAGGGATAACATGCACCTCACGCGCTTCAAGCAACTGCAATGCCTCATCATCGATTGGACCGTTTGCTAGCTCCAGTACAACCGATGCGCGGATATCAGCCTGATTGCTGACATCGATCACCTCGCCTAGCGCCGCAAAAACTAGCACGTCACAATCGACGCCGACGATATCCTCGCTCTTGCCCACACTACCCCTCAGCTGATCTATGATATCTCGTGAGAAGCCGACGTCTTTAAATGACAATCCCGACCCACACTGTTTCATCTGTTTTGAATTGGCAATCGCAACGATCTTCACACCGAGTTCGCGCTCGGCGATCTGCGCAAAATAAAAGCCGACATTGCCTACGCCCTGCACCGCCACGGTCAGACTGGCCGCATAGTCCTGCCAGCTCGCGAAACCAGCATGGTCGCGTCGCCAGACTGCTTTGATGTATTCGCGCAGCACGATCACGCCACCTCGTCCAGTCGCCTCGACACGGCCCTCAGAACCACCATTTGCAAGTGATTTGCCGGTGAAACTTGCTCGACTCGTATCACCAGTCAATTGCTCAAATTCATCGACCATCCAGTCGATCACGGCACCATCAGTATTGATATCAGGTGCCGGCACATCTTTGTCCGGCCCGATATGATCCTGCAGCGCCCGTACATAGGCTCTTGCTACCTTCTCGACGTGATCACTCGTATACTCGCGCGGGTCAAACGCGACGCCGCCCTTGCCGCCACCAAGCGGTATATCGACCGCCGCACATTTGAGACTCATGAGCGTCGCCAGTGCTCGTACCTCGCTGCTATCGACATGAGGATGAAACCGTATACCGCCCTTGAACGGTCCTCGTTTGTTGCTGTGTTGCACCCGATAGCCCTGATGCGTGATGTCGCCGATCGTGATCTCAAAATGATGTTCCGCTGCCGGCTCTATCAACGCACGCTCTGTTGCCTCGCTCAACCCTAACTCACTCGCCACTCGGCGAATCATCGCCTCAGTACTCTCAAGCATGTTCATGACGTAGACCCCTCACTAATATAAGCTATTGTATCAGGCTTGTACCGCTGGCGACAAAACCTATCCATGCCACAACCCTTGGAAGCACTTAACTCCTCTGAACTATCGTCATTGACAAAGACATTACCACTTGAGTAATGAAGGATCATCGGGAAAATGCCTCTTGGAAAATGAGTTAACGATTGATACTGCTGACCGTTTCGCGCTAAACCTTGAGAATGATATCGCCATACTCATAGAGGCAACCTCAAGATATGAGCCCCTTTGTCTTTCATATTGCTTATCATAGGCATCTCCCGTCACCCCGCTATTGAGAAGCTTCTGGATATTCTTAATAGCTTCGATGCCTATTGGCATCTGCCTCTCAAAAACCCCCATATCGGACGATTTTATATACTTTTTTGTTTCATCATTTACGATTTCTTTGTAGTATTTTTCAAATACGGATAGGCGCGCCGCAAAATACAGTTTTGCCGTTTCGATATTTGTCACTTTATATTTCTCATCAACATCCCACATCTCATTCCTAAACGCCGAGATATTATTTTCAAGTTCCTGATAGCTATTTCTTGTCGTATATAGGAGGATCGTATCCTGATACATCTTCTCAGCATCTTTCGACATGTCAACTACCTCTCTATACGATGGTCCGAGATCAACCACCGACTCGTCAACTCTTTCGAGCGTAGGCAATGTGAGCTGTGAGACCTTCTTGAGGCTCTCGGCTGCCGGCAGTGGATACGGGGTCTTCATAGCGAGCCTCTGTTCCGGGCTAAACCCAGCATCAATCGAGGGAGGAGGTGGCGGCCTCTTTGCCGTATCTTGTACGACAATATTGAGATCAGCTTCCTCACCTTCGATGATGGCATCTTTTAGGCGCGTCGACACAAATTCCTTTATGTCATTCCGATACTTTTCTGCAACGGCAGTTGCTTTCGCGCGTAGCTCGGCCTCACGCGACGCCCGAATGGAAGTACTGAGCACCCCAGCGACAATCACAATGAGCACCACGCCACATAGACCTATCAGAAATGACTTTTTAGTGACAAATGCCAATACACGCATCGACGTGTTTCTCAACCTACTCATGGTCCAAGTATAGCATTACGCGCAGTGGCGTAGGCGCTCACAACTGAACACGTATACCTGTGAGCATAACACCCATACCCATATGCAAAGTACCCTCATTTACAGGACACTCGTATTCCCTCACTATTTGGATCCATATTTTCTAGATTTGCAATTGAGAAAAGCCCCTCGCGTCTGAGATGACGCAAAGGGGCTTGAGTGCGCGCTGGAACATTGGGTCTTCCGCCAGCGCTTCAGAAGTGTCGTGCAGGATGTAATTCCCGGATATACACCCCCACTGGGGGGTGGTTTTGTATAACTTGTTCTCCGGGGGCGTCGGCTATTCCCGAGGGAATAGCCCATCGCGCAGTGACTCCGCCACGTCCGCACAAAGTGCAGAGATAGCGAAACTGCGCTGCAGCCGATACTGCCTGCCCAGCACTGGGGATGTAACCTCCCCCTAGTAACCTGTTTCTTTTTGCCCTGAGCACCCACTCAGGAAGAACCATCTTACTAGTCCAAGCGACGACACGAATCGTGAGGAATGCCACTGAGGCTTCCGAACTCGCATCTGCTCAGATGACAAACATCTGTGATATCTGTCATCTGGGTAGATACACCTCTCGCACTTACTAATCTCATTATAGCACAGAATAGATATCGTGTCAATAGTTTTACGTCAAAATCTTGCTTCCTCTCATACTACCTATACACTCTCACCCCTCTCTATTTCTTATGAGAGTGTATAGTGCATATGTCGCTCACCACAAAACGAAAGATGATATTGGCTTTCTACAACCTAGTATTCATCGTCAT
>CAYWYG010000024.1:0-12679 GCA_964462335.1 uncultured Candidatus Saccharibacteria bacterium
ATCGATCAGGCAGCGAAAATATATTTTGGCAAGAGTGCTAAAGAACTTGATCTTGCCGAGAGCACGATGCTGATCGGCATCTTGCCAGCGCCGAGTGCATATTCGCCAGTCAGCGGTGATACGACCCAGGCGAAGAAACAGCAAGAGCGTGTCTTACGTCGTCTGGTCGAGGACAAAAAGATTAGTGATGCGCAGAAAACCGCCGCGTTGGCGGAGGCACTACGGTATGTACCGACACAAACCACAAAGCCGACGATTGCTCCGCATTTTGTTGAGATGGTGATGGCAGAGTTGGAGCAAAAATATGGCGAAGAAGCGGTGACTCGTTCGGGCTATCGTGTCACGACTACGCTCAACCTGTCGTGGCAAAAACAGGCCGAGCAAATCGTCCATGACCAAGTCATACTCAACACACGCGGCGGTGGTCGCAATGCAGCGCTGGTCGCAATCGATCCGAAAAATGGTGAGATTCGTTCACTTGTCGGTAGCGCCGATTATACAAACCCGGTGTGGGGTAAGTTCAATGTCACGATGGCAGCCAGACAGCCGGGCTCGACATTTAAGCCGATCTATATCACTGAAGCACTCAACCAACGACTTGTGACGCCTGCGACGATACTGAGCGATGAAGCGACCGATTTTGGCGGCGGTTACAAACCGACAAACTTTGATTTCAAATATCGCGGCGACATGACATTGCGTAGTGCGCTCGCGCAATCGATTAATATACCGGCAATCAAAGTCATGCAAAAGCTTGGTATCTCAGCGAGTGTTGAGGCGGCACAGCGTATGGGTCTCACAACGATCAAGAAAGATAATAATTATGGCCTAAGTCTTGCTATCGGTTCAGCTGAAGTAAAACCGCTTGAGATTACGAATGCCTATGCGGCATTTGCCGCGGGCGGTCAGCAGTATCCGACGACAACAGTGCGTAGCATCGAAAACAAATACGGTGAGACGATTTATCGCCATCGTCCTGAGGCAACACGAGTACAGTCTGAACAAGCCAGCTATCTTATCAGCAGCATCTTGTCAGACAATGCAGCAAGAGCTCCGTCATTTGGCAGTAGTCTTACGATTACTAATCGGACGGTTGCCGTTAAAACAGGAAGTACGAACGATAATCGTGACGCGTGGACAATTGGCTATACGCCGAGCGTCGCTGTTGGTGTATGGGTAGGCAACAATGAAAACGAACCGATGAGCGCTGGTGGTGCGCCGATGGCTGGGCCAATCTGGCGTAAGAGCATGATTGCATTTCTCGGTGACTCGCTGCGTGAAGAATTTACCCGACCAAATGGTATCGTCGAAGTGGCTGTCTGCCGAAGCAATGGCTATAGAGCAACTGGTAATGCGACCAATACCTACAAAGAAGTATTCTTAAGTGGCACAGTGCCGATCGAGAGTTGTAGCGGTGATGTACCAGTGACACCGGAACCGACGCCAACTGTACCAGTGACGCAGGATAGTGATGGTGATGGTATCGTCGATACGAATGACTTATGCCCCAATACGCCTGCTGGTACGACCGTCTCCTCGGGCGGCTGTCCGGTAACGGCAACGAAAGACACAGATGGCGATGGTGTGGCCGATACGATCGACGCCTGTCCTAACACGCCAGCTGGTACGGCGGTCGATGCGACGGGATGCTCGCAACCAACGATCGAGCCACCACCGGACACGTGAGATTATTGAAGTGAGCGCCAGGTTTCGATGAGGTGGCGGGTCGAGCTGTCCTCATCAGAAAGGTCACTGTCGTCGAGTTTGTTGACAATCGAGTGGGCCAAAACTTTGCCGAGCTCGACACCCCATTGGTCGAACGAATCGATTCCCCAGATCGCACCTTGGACGAAGATCTTGTGTTCGTAAAGGGCGATCAGTTGTCCAAGCGTGTTTGGTGTAAGCTGTGGCAGTAGCAGAGTATTGCTCGGACGGTTGCCTTCAAATATTTTGTGGGGTAGTAGTGTATCACTGACACCCTCGGTATGTAACTCATCTGCCGTTTTTCCAAATGCCAGTGCTTTGGACTGGGCGAACATATTGGCGATGAGCTTGTGATGATGTATGCCGGACCCGTCAGGATCATTGAGTGGTCGTGCAAAACCGATGAAATCGCATGGTATGAGACGAGTACCTTGATGGATCAACTGGTAAAACGCATGCTGGCCGTTGGTACCGGGCTCGCCCCAGATGATTGGTCCGGTATGGTAGTCGACGCGCTGGCCGTCTTTAGTGACTGATTTGCCGTTACTCTCCATGTTGGCCTGCTGGAAATAAGCTGTAAACCGGTGCAGGTATTGGTCATAGGGCAAGAGCGCTTCTGTCTCTGCGCCGAGAAAGTTTGTGTTCCATATGCCGATGAGAGCGAGGATGACGGGCATATTGCGCTCGAGTGGGGCAGTACGAAAATGCTCATCGATCGTGAACATACCGCGGAGCATGTCATGAAAATGATCGGCGCCAATACTGAGCATGATGCTGAGTCCGATTGCGCTACTGAGCGAGTAGCGTCCGCCGACCCAGTCCCAAAATGCAAACATGTTGTCAGTGTCGATACCAAATTTAGCGACGGCCTCGGTATTGGTTGAGAGTGCGACAAAATGATGCGCAATGACCGACTCATCACTGGCAAAGTCGAGCAGCCACTTGCGGGCACTATGGGCATTGGTCATGGTCTCGTCAGTCGTAAAGGTCTTGGACGCGACGATAAAGAGCGTCTGGTCGGGCGGGCAGTGGCGGAGTGTCGTAGCGAGGTGCGTACCGTCGATATTGGAGACAAAATGTACGGTTATGCCAGTCATCTGGTAATACCTGAGCGCCTCAGTCACCATGACGGGGCCTAGGTCTGATCCACCGATGCCGATATTGACGACGTGGGTGATGCGTTTGCCGGTATAGCCCCGCCATGTTCCATCGTGGAGCCGCTTGGTAAAATCTGCCATCTTATCGAGGACAGCACGGATCTCGGGCATGACGTCTTCACCGCTGCTGATACGATGATGGGCTGATTGATTGCGCAGGGCGATATGGAGCACTGCACGGTCTTCAGTCGTATTTATGTGGTCACCGCGAAACATCGCATCACGCAGCGACTCGATGTCTCGCTCACGTCCGAGTGCAAAGAGTAACTTCATTAGCTCATCATCAATGCGGTTTTTCGCGTAGTCGAGATAGATATCCCCTGCGTTGAGCTGGTAGCGGCTACCTCGATTTGGATCAGTAGCGAAAAGCTCGCGAAGGTGTGCTGACGTATGAGTATCAGCGTAGTCATGCAGCTTCTGCCACGCGGCAGTTTCCGTCAGCGGTGATGAATGCATGTATTTACTATAGCATTAGCATAATAATTTTCACGTAGCAGTAGAGGAGTATACTTATCTAGTATGTCTCCTATTGATATCTCAAAATTACTGAGTCGTTATCCGATCATTTCGGACCAAGTACATCGTGATGAGTTGAGGGTCATATTGTCGCTGCTCGTCGAGTCGTCACAGCAGTATCCTGATGGCAATGTCGTTGAGTTTGGGTGTTATATCGGTACGACGTCGTTGTTTGTGCGCAGAGTTATGAATATGACTGGCGCTGTCGGTGAGTTTCATGTCTATGATAGTTTTGCAGGGCTACCCGAGAAGACGGCGCGTGATGATAGCCCGGCAGGTGGACAGTTTGTCGCCGGCGAGCTGCTTGCAAGTAAGAAAGCATTTGTCACGCAGTTTAAAAAATCAGGATTAGAGCTACCCACTGTTCATAAGAACTGGTTTCATGATCTCATGCCAGATGATGTACCGGATAAGATCTCATTTGCATTTCTCGATGGTGATTACTACGATTCCATCTGGGATAGCTTACGGCTTATCACGTCGAAATTATTGCCCGGCGCAGTTATCGTCGTTGACGATTATACCAACGAAGCATTGCCTGGGGTGGCACAAGCGGTCGACGAATGGCGGCGCGTCTATGCCTCTCGCATCAGCGTACGAGCAAGTCTCGCGATAATTCATCTTGTATAACTTGTTATACTTGTATAACATAGTAGATATATGGGTTTTCATAAAGGTAATTTGCAATTAGCTGGTACTGTGACGGTCGGTCCCAAAGGCCAAGTCGTGATACCGGTAGATGTACGTGATCAGATGAATATCTCGGCGGGCGACAAGCTCGTCGCGCTCTACATGCCTGATACGAAGGCCGTCGGGTTTGTCAGCGAAGCATCTATGCAAGCCATCATTGACCGTATGGGGCAACACGTCGGTGCGCTTAAAAGTAAATTAAACAAAGGGTAGGTATGTCATTGCACCACATCACCAATCGTGAAAAGGCGATCGTCATGGCGGCCGTGATGAGCTCGCTTTTTCTCGTGGCACTTGATCAGACGATCATTGCGACAGCACTCGGGCGTATCGTCGAAGAGTTTAAGAGTTTTAGTAGCCTGAGCTGGGTAATCACGTCATATATGTTGGCGACGACTGTGACGGTGCCACTTGCCGGAAAGATGTCCGACATATTCGGACGCCGCAAGATCATATTGTCGGGCGTGATTGTATTTGCGCTGGGATCACTGCTTAGTGGCGGGGCGATGAGTATCGAACAGCTGATTTTTTCGCGTGCGTTTCAGGGTATCGGCGCAGGTATTATCACGGCCAATGCGTTTACGATTGCCGGCGACCTATTCAGCCCGCGCGAACGTGGTAAATGGCAGGGTCTGATCGGCGCGGTGTTTGGGCTGAGTTCGGTGATCGGGCCGCTTCTCGGCGGTTTCCTGACTGACCCTCATACTTTCTTAGGTCTCACGACTAGCTGGCGTTGGACATTTTGGATCAATGTGCCTATTGCGATTATCAGCTTCTTTATCATCGCGAAATATCTCCCTATCATTGCGCATGACCACAGACCCAAGATCGATTATGTCGGCGCGTCACTGCTGACGGTTGCACTTTCATCACTTATCCTCGCGGTCGACAACACGGACAAGATCTTTGCCAGTTGGATTGACGACGGCATGAGCCTGACGACAATCAAGATAATCTTGTATGGGTTGAGCGCGCTTGCCGCACTTGTCTTTATCTGGGTCGAGCGACGTGTCGATGAGCCGATCATTTCACTTAGTTACTTCAAAAATCGTAACTACACGACACTTATCATCGTGGCGCTACTATTTGGTGCGGCGTTCCTTGGCGCCATACTCTACCTCACGCAGTTTAACCAGCAGGTCTTTGGTGCGAATGCGACCGAGTCTGGTCTGATGCTACTCCCGATGATCGTGGGACTTAGCGGTACGGCAGCGACCGCGGGGCAGATCGTGTCGCGTACGGGCAAGTACAAACAGTTATTTGTCAGTGGCTATGCGATTGCATCTGTGGCGATTTTTGCGCTGAGTTTTCTGACGCCGAGTAGTCCCTACTGGCATGAGGCGATTATCATGTTCTTTGCGGGTATGGGGCTCGGTGCGGGTATGCCGATCATGAATCTCGCCATTCAAAATGAATTTGGTCAGCGTGATCTCGGTGCGGTGACATCATCCTTGCAACTTTTCCGCGGTCTTGGATCGACGATCGGTACGGCAGTGCTTGGGACGATGCTGGTTGCTGGAGTGACGGCGCAGCTTGGTGATCTCACCAAAGACTCGTATATCCAATCTCTGCGACAGCAGTCGCAAGCAGCGCAATTTCTCGGCAAAGTCGATACCGACACGGCGCTCAATCTCAACACGCATGATTTTAAAGAACAGATCACCAATGGCGTAGTGGCGGCAACCGAGAAGTTACCTGCGCCAGTGCGGGAACAGATGGTAAAGAAGTTTGCGACACAGCAAAACGATTACAATACCAAAGTTATCAACGCGTTTAGCGATAGCCTACGTAGCGTCTTCTATGTCTCATCAGCTCTCATGGCGGTCGCAACTGTCATTGCACTGACTATCGTTGAGAAACCTCTCCGCGGTGGTCACGACGACACGCCAGGTGTTGCGTAAGCACCTGCTTTGACGAAATGTCTCGGTATAGCCTGAGGAGCAGTTGGCCGTGACGGCCAGCCCCCGCTAAGGCGAAGGCTGTCGTCAGTTGGCAAGCGGGGGCGATTGCTCCGAGGGCTATACCGGGGCATTTCGTTGATTGCTGGTGTGATTTTTACGCTATACGACACTATGGATAGCGTAGTATACTAACGATATTAACAATTAATTCGATGAATACTCGCGGAAGCAGGTGCAAATCCTGCGCTGTGCCGCAACGGTAAGACGAACGCTAGAGGGTAGTTGCTCGTCAAGTCCGATACGTGAGTATCCATATATCGATTCCCGAGCAGGAAATGTACTAGACGTTTTTATACGTACCCTTTTTCGCGCTCGGAGAGGGTATTTTTTATGGCGACAGCTGCCGAGACAATGACGCAGAAACGCTTCGAGGATCACGAAGCATTTGTTCGCTATGAGCGCGATCGTTTTGATATGGATGAAAAGACGCGGTGCTCCGAGCAGATCAATGGCGTCATGCACAATCCTTTTGAATATACCTACGGCAAAGATGGCGATCTCTATTATCAAGGCGAGGCGCTTGGCCCACTGTTTGACCGTGGTATTGAGCGTGCCGAGACAGTTGTCGCCAAATATCCACAGTTTATGGTTGAGCTGCGGCGGCGCTGGGCAGAAAAAAGACAATATGAGGTACAAAAAAATATCGGAAGACAAACCGACGATGACCCATACATTTTGCTGCACATCTCACTTATGCCAGATGAAGTGAACCAGGGTATTGAACTTGGCGCATATGACGTCGTGCGCCAAAAGGTTATGATACGCGTCACGGAGCCAATAGTCGGTGGCGTGCGTACGACCTCAGCATCACTCGATGGTGGCAATCGTCTTGGGGTGCAGGCAATGGCAGATATGGCGGGCGAAGATATACCTGACGATGCGACACCCGAAGACATACTCGATATGCATTTTTTGATACCACGCAGTCACTTCAAAGGCCGCGAGCCAGTCACGGTATTTCGCGAACGCTATGACCAGGCTATGACGCTACAGTTTGGCGGCGTATGGTATGCTGGCCGAACTGATAGCGGTGTGCTCAACACACTTAGTTTAGTAGAGTTGCACCCCCGACATACTCGCGAGTATCTGAATCTCGTGTGGGATCTCAAACAGATTTATGGTGACAACTATCATGAAACTGATGATTACAAAAACGCAAATTATAACTACATCAAACTCATGGAACGCTTGGCTCGTGAGCCGCAGTACGATGGTGGTGCTGTCTCGGCTGGTGACGATGCAAGGTCTCGCGGCGAGACAGTTTCCGAGCCTGACTGCCCTACGGGTAATAACCTTGCTACGCAAACTGCTGCCGAGCAAGCGCTAAAAGCCCAGGGTATTGGGTCATTTGGTAAAAAAGAGTATCTCGATACGTGCATGAAATGCCCGCACTGTAAGACAACGGGTGTCATGGTTAACTATATCGATCAGAAGGTGTACTACACCTGTCATTCTGGCTGCAAGCGGACGACCCTGCCAGATAACTTGCGCCCCAAGCCTGTGCAACTCGCTATCAAGCAAGGCGACAAGACCACCGACAACAAATCAGAAGGCAATGCCGCTACGTCATTCACAGAAATTCAAAAACAGTTCGGTACGCAGGCGATTGTTGTGTCTCGTCTTGCAATTGGCGGCAAAGATACACTTGTCGTCAACAAATATACTAATGAAGTTTACGCAAAGCTCTAATTGTGCATCGCTTTTTTGCCAATGGTCGTGAGGTGTTTTTCACGATAAGCGTCAAATGATTTGGGGTTAAAGCCATGCTGCTTTATGTAGCTGCTGATACGCTCCGACCCGAGGAAATGCGGTAGTATGACGTAGCTTGCGCCATGGCGATATAGTTCGGCGGCCTCGTCATAGCTATTGGCATGGCAGATAAATGTCGTGCGCGGCTCGAAACGATTTATATATGAAAGTAGCGCTTTATTATCAGCAAGCTCTGTCATCATGCTCACGGCCAGCTGTGCTTTGCCAGCGTTGATTTCCTCGAGGAACTCTTCGTCAGTCGCGTCTCCATAGGCATGGCGGATACCCTGCTCCTCCAAATGCTCGATGATATCTGGATCATAGTCAACGACGAGGTAGCGTTGGCGCATATCACGGAATACACGCATAAATTCATGCCCACCTTTGTGATAGCCGAATAGGATGATAGGGTAGAGCGCGTATTTTTGTTTGCGTTCTTTTACGTGTTTACGCTCAAAAATCGAGAGTTTACTTTCAAGTAGACGGAAGAGTTCGTCGTCATATTTCATGAGGTATGTCGAGAAGCCGATCGTGATGAGGGCGACGAGTGTGATGATAGGCACTGCTCGTGCATCGATGAGCCCGCTTGTGGCGGCAAATATGACCATGATGATCGAAAACTCGCTGATTTGACTGAGATGTATCGCAGCTTTAAAACTTGTGAGACGCGTATAGCCCAGAAGCCCAAGCCCGCTCATGGCAAATATTGGTTTTCCTATCATAACGATGAGTGATAGTACGATTGCCGGTAGGATATTTTCTTGTATCGCGCCAAACGTAAATGTCTCGCCGAGAGTAATGAAAAACAATACGATGAAGAAGTCGCGCAGAGGCTTGAGTTTGGCTGCCATCTCAGTTGCGTATGGGAGACCGGCGAGCGCGACACCAGCGAAGAGCGCGCCAACTTCATATGAAAAGCCTGCCGCATGAAATAGTGTTGCCACCGCCATGCCCCAACCGATGCTAAACAAAAACAAGAGCTCTTGGCTTGAGGCAAAAAATCGTCCGAAATGAGGCATAATTTTTGACCCAACCATAAATAAGCCAACTGCAAGCGCAATGCCTTTAAGGGCTAAAAGTGCGAAATCTTCTACGGAGACTGATCCGCTTGTTGCAAGTGCCGCAATCACCACAAGGGCAATTGTCGCGACGACGTCCTCTATCAATATGACGCCAATTGCAATCTGACCGTAGAGTCGGGAAACCTCACGTTTGTCTGAAAGCGCTTTGAGAATGATGATGGTACTGCTAAAAAAGAGACCAAGTCCGAGGATAACACCGGTCATATTGGAAAAACCGAGCAAGTAGGCCGCGAGATGACCAGCTGATCCAACCATCAGGAGCGTGATGCTTGCCGTGGTAACTGATATTTTTCCAAGGCTTTTGATGACGCTGATATTCATACCAAGTCCGATGATGAAAAGCAGCAGGGTGATGCCGATCTGGCTAAACGAATGAAATGCCTCTTTGGCATCGACGATATTGAGCAGGCTTGGTCCGACAATGATGCCCGTGATGATATAGCTCATGATGAGGGGCTGTTTTAGCGCTCGCATAATAATTGCGATCACTGCACCAATGCCGATGACGAGGCTCAGTTGAACAAATATTGCATCATGCATTGAGTGCTCCTATGACGTGTGACAAAAACCATCCGGCGAGGGCGCCGATACCTATCATAATCATGCCCCCAAGGAGGATCTCCATACCGTCACGCGTCCATCTACTTTTCAAGATGATACCGCGTAGCGCACCAGCGATGAAAAGTATGGCCAGACAGACTCCAATCATCGTTGCGATAGCTGCCGGTAAGTGGTCGATGAATATGAGCGGCACTAATGAGAGCGCACTCACAAACATATATATGAGAAATTCTACGAGCGCAGGCACGAAATATGCTTTGGCAGCGTTGCGTCTCTCGCGTCCGTCAAGTTCGTCATAGTAGTGCTCGGAACTGTAGCGAATCGTCGCCGCATTGACTGCGTTGACGACGATGCCTACCCATGCGGTAACGATCAAAGCTTCACGGTGCGTCGTACTAAAGCTCAACCCTGCGACGATACCGGCAAATATCGCAAAGCCACCCTCAAGACCGTCCAAGAAGCTCAACAGCGCGCCGTATGGGTGCGATCGGTGTCGTAGTCGAAAGTGGTGTTTTTTCATGAATGGTTTTTGGTTATACTAAAAGCTAATGGTTACATATTACTACAAAAGTGGACATTCGAATACCTTGTCAGCGTCGGACACCTATCGCGCTGGATCATGGGTATATGTCGAGAAGCCGACCGCCGATGAGCTCAAGCAAGTAATCAGACAGTTTGATCTCGATGTTGGCCATGTCCACGATGCGCTCGACGAAGAAGAGATCCCGCGCCTCGAACGGGAAGGTGATACGACCTATTTATTTGCGCGGCACGCATACGATGCAGGTACGCAAGAGATTGAGACGCGTCCCATCCTGATCATCATCGGGCCAAAATATTTTATCACTGTCTCGAAAGCACCGCTTGCACGACTTAGTAAATTCACCTCTGGCAATATCAGCTTCGCGACGACACATTCTGTTGAGCTACTGACGCATATCATGGATCAGATCATCGATCAATATGAAGGCTATATAAGTGAAAGCTCACGCCAGATAAAGGTTATCCGCAATCGTTTGCAGACGCATGAGGTCAATAACCAAGACTTTGTCGACTTTGTGCTTATCGAAGATCAGCTCAACTCATTTTTGAGTGCCATGCTACCAACAACAGCGATACTCAAGCGTTTGTTACTGGGCCGTCACGTTGTCCTCACACATGATGATCAAGAGTCCATCGATGATGTGATACTCAACAACGATCAGCTTGTTGAAAGTTGTCGTAGCAATATAAAGAGCCTGATCAGTATCCGCGAGGCCTATTCGACGATAGCGGGCAACAATCTCAGTCGTACCATGAAGGTCCTCACGATCGCTACTATGCTGATTGCGCTTCCAAATGTGTTTTTCGGTATGTATGGTATGAATATTGCGCTACCGTTTCAGCAGGAAGTGTGGGCGTATGTGTTCGTCATAGGCCTGACACTCACGACAACCGCAATCACAGTTGCGCTTGCGCGGTATCGTAAGATCTTTTGAGCGGCTTGACACCATGCGGCAGCGTGTGTAGTATAGTGCTTATGGTAGTGCGCGGATAAGCGTGCGCATAAAATAAAAAGAGAGAGAATGTATGAGTATCCAGGTGATCAAAGTTCCATCACGTGCTGTCCGTGTCGATGTCGCAGTCGTCCGAGCAGAATGGCAAAAATTTATAGCTTTATAATACGGCGACAGCACACAAAGAGATGCGGCGCGCCATCTAGCTTCGTGGTGGAGGCGTGCCGCCGTTTTTCTTGATAAGCTCATCGAGCATATCGCGTAGTGCATCACCTTTATTTTTCATGACGTCATTGACTGTCGCAGCGTCAAGTTTTTTGCTATTGAGAAATATAGTAGGGGTCGAGTCGACACCAGCCTTTAGTCCAAGCGCGCGATCGGTATTGACTTTCATACTAACTTTTTCACTTGACAGATCACTGCGATATTGGTCGAGATTGAGCCCAAGCTCAGAGACGTAGCCTTCAAACGCAGTTCTACGTTGCTCTACAGTCATCCCATTCCACGAATCACGAGTCTGAAAGAGCAGATCATGCATCTCCCAATATTTTCCTTGTAGCCCAGCGGCTTCTGCAGTTGCGGCGGCAGCAAATGCATGCTGATGACCACTAGTCAGAGGAAAGTTGCGATAGACAAAGGCAACATGGTCTTTGTACTGATCGCTGATGGTTTTTATTTGAGGAAACGCACCAGCGCACCCGGGGCACTGGTAATCGGCAAATTCATACACGACGATCTTGCTATCGGCGTTACCGTAGACATGATCTTTGATTTCGCTTGCAGTATCAATCACAAAGACATCTCTGCCACTCACATCAATTTTGTTTTTACCAGAGAAAAATATCAGACCAGCGATGACGCCAACGCAAAATACTCCAAATATCAGCCAGCGATTTCTATCCATACGAGAACCTCCAAATTACCAGCTCATTATACCTCATATAGCAAGTGAGAGTATACTAATATACATGAAGTCTCAGTCGGTTTGGGTACTGTACGGCATCATTGTGAGCGGCGTCGTATTGTTTGCGATCAATACGATCGTCATTGATCGACGGCTATCATATACCAGAATGAGCGGCTTGCAACGCCTTGCCGATGCCATACTGTATGCAATTGTATCTGTTTTACTAGTGGTATACTACGGCGTGCTCGGTGGGCTTCTCGCCATACTAATCGTGAGCATCGGCCGTGTAGTGGTCGGGAGAAGCTCATTCATCCGACGACAGACACAGCGCGTATATCGACGGTACGAGTCATTACTTATGAAAACAACCAAAGGCTGGCACTGGCTTGAATGGGTTGGGCATAGTGAGGTGAGTGATGCGCCGGCGATTAGTTCGCAGACTGAATTACGCGATATTGTGACGCATTCAAAACTATTGACCGCCCGCGAACAAAGACGGTTTGATACGCTATTTGACAAGCCGGCTGTCGTGAGCGATATGATGATACCGGTCGAGCGCATCGTGAGCGTATCGATTGATGAGGCGCTCGGTCCACTAGTGCTCGATGAGCTTCATTCGTCTGGGTACCGACAATTTCCTGTTATCGATGGCGATATCAATCATATCAAAGGTATCCTGTATCTTGATGACATCGTAGACCTCAGATCATCGAAAGCATCGGTGCGCGACGCGTTCGATCCGCGCCTCGAATATGCCACACCAGATGAGAAACTCGATCACGTTATCGCGCGCTGTCTGACCACGCGGCGAAGTGTCGTGATTGTGCGGGGCGACGATCATGCGACACTCGGCATG
>CAYWYG010000025.1:0-11072 GCA_964462335.1 uncultured Candidatus Saccharibacteria bacterium
GATCCTTACTCAGAATCATTGCCAAGTTATTACCTCATTATGCTGAAACTCATCCTCATACTTGTCGCTCTCAAAGAGTACAATTGGCTCACCGTCTCATATTCAGTCCTATGGCTCATAGTCTTTATCGTGTTCCTCGCCTGCGTCTACGTATGGCGCTCCCATGCAAAACAAAAGTCCCACGTGCCAGATCATGATGTCATACCTGCTTAGCGTATAATCAAAGTTAGAGGAATTACTGATGACAAAATCAGGTGACAATCTGAAAAAAATTTATCCGCAAGTACCTGAAAGAAGTACGTATGATACAACTGGCAACGATCGCTGAAGACGGTAAGCCTTGGGTATGCAATGTATGATTTAGCTTCGACAATGATTTCAATATCTACTGGTTCTCCTCTGTAAATAGTCGTCGCTCAAAAGAAGTAGTGAATAATCCACACGTCACCCATAATCCCTGTTGATCTAATCGTATCATTATGATACGATTAGAGTGTATGAATGATACGAATAATTACGATGCGGCGCTGGCGGTCTTTCACCACGGAGAACTGTTGTCATCATCTGGCGTCCACGCAAAAATGAATGGGAGCATATCGCTCGTCACTGTAAAAAGGACTCTTTCAGAATTGTGCCGCAACGGTTTACTCGATCGTCAGGGCGGCGGTCGGTCTATCGAATACCAACTGACAAAGCGCGGGTTGCTACTCAGAAAATTTGACACGCACGCATACCTACGACACGACCAAACAGCTCGTGTCGGGACGAGTGAGTTTAACTTTGATCTCTTCGCCCTACCTACAGTAACGATATTTGACAATGCCGAATACGAACTGCTCGACAACGCAACTCGTGAGTTTCACACAAAAGGCCCCCATAACGATACTGTCATCCGCAAAGAATTGTCGCGTTTCATCGTCGAAATGTCATGGAAGTCGGCTCAAATTGAAGGCAACACATATACGTTGCTTGATGCGGAACAGTTATTGCTATACGGTATAAAATCGACAAAAAATACTGAATTTGAGACCCAAATGATTCTTAATCAGAAAGCTGCCTTTGACTTCATATGGGAAAACCGCGATATGTGGCGACATCTGCATATTAGTTCAATTGAAAAGGTACACGAGCTTGTCATCCATAATCTAGGGGTAAGCCGCAACCTACGCCAGACGAGCGTGGGGATTACTGGCACTGAGTACACCCCGATCGGTAATGTGTTCCAGCTGCGCGAAGCACTAAACCAGCTTTTTGCTTACATTGACGCGTTACCAAACGCGTACGATAAAGCGCTCATGATAGTGCTTGGACTTAGTTATATCCAACCGTTTGCTGATGGTAACAAGCGAACGGCGCGTATGATCGCGAATGGACTACTACTTGCGCATGGCTATGCCCCTGTCTCATACCGTGCAGTCGATGAAACTGCCTACAAAGAAGCCTGTCTTGTATTTTACGAGCAAAACTCAGCGCAGCCGTTTAAACAACTCTTTATCGAGCAGTATGTCTACTCAGCGACCCACTATAACATCGCGGATCTTGCATGAAGGTATATATCACCGCGAGGTTTAAGGGCGCGAGCGAACAACGCGAGGCTATCGAGGCGATGTGCCGCGCAGTGCGCGAGGCTGGCATGGAGGATTTTTGTTTTATCCGTGATATCGAGCACTACAGCAATTTTTTCGATGATCCGAGAGAATTATGGCAGCGATCGCGCGATGAGCTACGTAGCTGTGATGCTCTGCTGATCGATGCGTCTGACCTACCGACAACTGGACGTGTAATCGAAGCGGGCATGGCATATGCGTGGGGTTTACCGATTTTCGTGCTCGCACAACATGGCATTGAGTACAAGGATGCCTACGACGGCATCGCCGCATGCGTCATCCGCTACGAGTCTCTTAGCGATGTCACCGCACTGCTCAAAGAGTATTTAAAAGAGACCACTACACAGTGAGTAATGTCACGCTATATATGGCGATGTCAGTCGATGGTTATATCACTGGCGAAAACGGCGATGTTTCTTGGGTAGGTGATGCGTCATGGCAATCATACCAAAAATTTGTTTCCACGTGCGATGTGGTCATCGTTGGCCGCAGAACTTTCATAATGATGGAAAAAGATGAGTTCGCCAACTCGGCAAAATATTATATCGCCACGCACGACAAAAATGCCGACACAGGAGTTTACCCATCGCGCGTGATCCGAAATCGCGACGATCTGCCGAGCGTAAAGACGATCGGCGTGATTGGTGGCGGCGATCTCAATGGTAGTCTCGCCACGCGCGGGCTTATCGATGAAATTATCCTTGACATCGAGCCTGTGATACTCGGCTCGGGCATACGATTATTCGGTTCTCATCATCCGTCGCTCACACTTGAGCTCATCACCTCACGAACCATCGGTACAAATACCGTACAGCATCATTACCACGTGCTACGATGATACTTATTTTGCTTTTTTGACCAGCATGAAGACACTGGGCCCGAAGTAGGCGCGGGCGAGCGGGCGCTGGAGGAATTTTTCGACGCTGAGCATGATCGGCATTGGGACAAATTTTTTGAGACCAGGACTGCGGAGGTTTGAGACTGACAAGACTTTTTCGACGACGAGACCAGCATCGGCCAGTTGTTTGATCACGGTCTTGGGGTGGTGATTGACAAACGGCGCGTCGTCGGCGGTACGGTTTTTCTTGGTGCTGATATCGACAGGCGTAGTCGGTAGCTTTTTGCCTTTCAAAAGATATTTGAGGCGGTTACGCGCATGAGTGTAGTTGGCAACTTCGAGGATGAGTGTGCCATCGTCAGCGAGCACACGTGCAAGCTCGCGAAACTCTGGTACCGGATTTGGTAGGTAATGCATGACGCGAATCATGGTCATGAGGTCAAATGACTTGTCGGCAAAATCAAGTGCATCGGCTTGCGTACGGACGCGGTCGATTTCAGGATGATCTTTGAGAAAGTCTACGGCGATATCGAGCTGACGCTGGCTTGGCTCCGCCAATGTCACCTTGTCAGCAAACTGCTCGAGAAAGACGCAGAGTCGGCCGTAGCCGCCACCGACGTCGACAGCGTTGCGGAAATGTTTGCCGCGGAGAAATGAGGTGATCGCGATACGCTCTGAGGCATTTTCGTAGTCGCGTCCATCCCAGTAGTAGAGATAGTTGTAGTCGTCATCGTCGTAATGATCGGCCTTTTTTGCTGAACGGTGAGATGTAGAAGTATGTGTCATAGACCTTTATTATACTCGAGGCCGACGCAACCTGCTAGTGCAGCACGTCGATCACAAGTGGCGTCGTCATATCCCATGCGGTATCGATATAGAGAAGTGGGTTCGATAGACGTTTCGGAATCGCAAATCCTATCTGACCAGCAACCGTAGCGCCCGCTGGAACTTGCTGGAATGACAGTGGATCGGTAATGCTGGATGATGGACGGATTGTCGCATAGTCGCCTTCCGAACTGCGTATATAGAACTGGCGTACCGGAGTAAGTTGCTGTGCGCTCTTTGTGGTATTGGTCACTGACACATGCATGATCAGCATCGTCTCGTCATCACCGAGCGAAAACATAGGATCAGAATTCGAATTTGCCGTGACATCTTTGACTTTTACAGATAGTGCCGCATTATCAGCGCTTTGTAACGATTTCTTGATAGTCGTCGTGAGAATCTCCTGCGAGACCCCCATGCTGCGTGGTGTGTTTTGCGCTGTCCAGCTCACCCAAAAAAGCGTATTTATACCGACAAGCGCCGCAACACCGAGGACGAGTACACCCATCAATAAGCTATTCTCATCAGCAAACTTACGAAATCTTCCATACTCTTTCGAAAGTTCTTTCGCTTCTTTTGCAATGACATTGTCTGTGTGGCTATGGTGTTGGTGCTGCATACATCTCCTTTTCCTTACGGTTTATTTGGGTCATAGTATCCCAGTATATATGAGCCCATGCGTGAACTTGTCGAGTTCTGTTTTGCTGCGTCAGTGTGGTTGCGGGTAGGCAAGCCATTTCGGTCGAGGACATCGGCAAGTTGTACTCCGGCAAGATATCGTGCGAAATCTTTTGCACCACAAATTGCGGTGACGGACGCTGATGATTTCATCAGGTTTGCTTTCACGAGATGATATGCGTTGTTAAATGTTGTCAGATCATACACTCGCTTGTCGGTGCTGTCGATGGTACTTGTATTGTAACCCCAACAGCTTCCTGCAGTAGTATGGCTATTGAGAGTGCTCGGGCCATAGCAAGGTGTCCTGTTGCTACAATATACTGGGGGCGGCCCACTTACAACAAGCGTTGCGCTTGCCGTCGTCGTACCCCCAGCATTACTGCAGCTCAAACTATATATGTACGTATTGGCTGTACTCATAACACCTGTTGATTGGGATCCTCCCGTAAGACCTTTGCTGCCTGTCCATCCTCCTGACGCAGTGCATGATGTTGCGCCATTTCCTACCGACCATGTAATTGTTGCTGATGATCCGGTAGTAATCGAGGCAGGTGACACAGACACTGATACGGTTGGTTTTGCAATAACCGTCAGAGAGGCTGATGCTGACGAGGCGCCAGCGCTATTGCTACACGCCAGCGTATACGTGTACAACCCTGCGGTCGTCACGATACCACTGTTCTGCGACCCCGATGCGCTTTTTGCTCCTCCCCAGCTACCGCTGGCAGTACATGATGTTGGGTTATTGGTCGCAGACCAACTAATTGTCGTGCTGCCACCCGTTCCTATGGTTGTTGGACTCAGGCTAATCGCTACTACAGGCTTGCTGACAACGACTCCACTACTCACACTCACTGATGTTGTCGCCGAGCCTGACCCGCCAGCATTGCTACATGTCAATGTGTAGGTGTAGGTCTTGACGGTAGACAAAGCGCCAGTACTCATAGTACCGCTTGCATTTTTTGCGCCCGTCCAATCACCACTCGCTGTGCATGATGTTGGGGTATTGGTAGATGACCACGTGAGGTTTGATGAATTCCCTGTCGTCACTGAAATCGGACTCGCGCTGAGAGTCACGACTGGTTTTGGCGGCAACGAGACAGCCACTGTCGCACTTCGTGGAGCACTTGTCCCGCCAGCATTGCTACATGTCAATGTGTAGGTGTAGGTCTTGACGGTAGACAAAGCGCCAGTACTCATAGTACCGCTTGCATTTTTTGCGCCCGTCCAATCACCACTCGCTGTGCATGATGTTGGGGTATTGGTAGATGACCACGTGATGGTCGAAGGACTATCTTTATACACACTACTTGGACTGACCGACAATGAGACAACGGGCGGATTCGGCATTACTTGTAGTGAAGCTGTTTTAAATTGACTACCCGCGCCGTTACTACACGTCATCGTATACGCATAGGTACGAATATCCGTAAGCGGACCAACCTGTTGCGTTCCCTTGCTTGATTTTGCACCCGTCCAATCACCACTCGCTGTGCATGATGTTGGGTTATTGATAGCAGACCATGTCAATGTCACATTTGACCCAGGCAACACAGTCCCCGCCGGCGAGCTTGTTAGTGTGACGACAGGTATGTCTGGAGGCAAATCTTGTGTCTTCACAGTCGTTGTCGCATACCCTTCACCCGATGCATTTTTGCACGTCAACGTGTAGGTATATGACTTGACCGACGACAGCGCGCCAGTCGTACTCGATCCTGAGCTGCCTTTATCGCCAGACCAGTCCCCACTTGCAGTACATGCATCTGGCGCATTAGCCACTGACCAGTTTAATGTCGATGCTTCGCCAACATACACAAGGCTTGGATTTGCCGCAAAAGTAACCACCGGTCTCTTTGCTATGTCTCCCGTTCCGCCTTGTGCGGTTGCACTCACACTCACCGTTGCGAAGCCCGTCCCCCCATCGGTCTTACATGTCAAAGTAAATATATATGTCTGCACTTTATCGAGTTTTGGGGTGGACTCCTCTCCACTAGATGATTTACTGCCAGACCAATCATCGCTTGCTTCACAACTCTTTGGGTTGTTCGTCACACTCCACTTCAGTTTACTTGTGCTGCCCAGCGTAACGCCTGCAGGGTCAGCCGTGAGCGTTACTACCGGAGCATTACTGCCGCTTGTACCACCAGTGCCGGTTGCAACATTACCCCCAGGTAAGGCTGCTTGCGTCTTTTGAGCTTCGGTTTGTATCTGTAGATCATTGACATCCAACCCATGTTTAGCACTAAACTGCTTGTTAGTTGTGAGTACGCTAAATACACTGAAGCTGATCATGCTCAGTATCATGATCGCAGAGGTTATGCCTATCAATATTTTTACCCCTGTCGGTTTCATATGCGGCATACGAAACCGAGACGGCACAGGCGGTGGCGATGAGTCGATTGGCACAACAAACGGGTTAAATTCCATCTAGATCATATCCTTTATGGTTATTGTAACATGAATGGCACGACACCACCGCTCCAATCTGACTCTGCATAAAACCTATATGTCTCCGTATCGCGCGTAAGATAGCTCAGATCGCCTCGTATCGTCTCGCCCGATAAAAGCTGTCCACTATGAAATGGCTTGTCGAGCTGCAGCGGCGTCAAGTATACAACATCACCCGGTTCATTTTTGAGATATGTATCATTAGCTGGCGCAATCGTAATCGTCTGATCACTCACGTTCCGTAGCGTCAGTGTCAGCACGACGTAGTGCTTACCCTCTGGCGCACTATAATGCCCGGTGCCTTTTTCGCGTCGAACATTACTGATCATCATATCGACAGAGCCGTGCCGTACAAAACTACCCTGCGTGATAGCTGGCGATACCAATTGACCAGTAGGGCGATGGAGGTTCGCGGCAATCGCTACCGTGCCGCATGAAATTACAAACACTGCGACCATAGCTAGTAGCCAGTAGGTATCACTTTTGATTTTTCTCGTCATACTATCTGCACCTCTTTATGGTTTTTTACTGTCAAAATAGCCGACAAAATAAGGAATCATGTTGCGGTCGGCATTGTTCTTTGACGAGGTATTGTGATCATGCGCCTGCCCACCCGCCGTGACGCTGCCGCCGAGTGATCCCGCGAGATTTGTCCCGCATACACCACCCACTTCTATGCTGCCAATAGCGCTTTTATCGCGATGAAATGCCGCGTCGAAACCGCTGATATTTATCACACGATTACCGTTATAACCCCAGCAATTACCTGCTGAGTTATGCGATGACACCTCACGCGGCCCGTAACATGGACTTGCGCCTTGACAGTACACCGTCTGAGCTGGGGTCGGTGCAGGAGTCGTGGGAGGTGGTGTTGATGGTGTTGATTTGTTAGCCGCATGTACGGTGACGGTAGCTGTTGCAGCAGCCGATTCGCCTGCATCATTTTGACATGTGAGCGTGTATGTCTTCGTCCCCTCACTCGTCAGCCGACCAGTGCTTGCGCTCCCTGCAGCTGTCTGAGTACCGGACCAGTCACCCGATGCCCGGCACGATGTCGGCTGATTGGTTGCCGACCACGTCAATGACACAAACGAACCCACCTCTACGGTACTTTGTGAAACGGTCAGTATAACAACTGGTACATCGCCGATTTGGTTCGGTACGACCGCGACAGGTGACAATTTGGGCACAGGGCTAAATATACCAGCTACAACAATCGCATTCATCGCCAGCAGGGTGATAATCATGCTCACTGCAACTAATTTTTTTAACCACATAATTCTGCCTCCATTTTACGACATCGCAAATTCTTCACTGTGGATACTTGCCCCAGGGACTCCTTGAGCTCGTAGCTGCTTTTTAATAGATGCCATCATCGCCGGTGGACCACAAATGTAAAAATCTTTGCCTACTATATCGCCACTTTTTTCTATGATATATGGTACATCTAAAAAGCCGGTTTCACGCTCACTAATAAACGGTATAACCCTAAGCGCGTCCGGCATCCTCATAGCTGAGTTATACAACAAGCTCCAGTCTATCAACTCACTCTCATTGCGCACACTATAATACAAATCGACGTGCATTCCGCTCTCAGGCATATCTTTTACCATAGATAAGAACGGAGAAATACCGATACCGCCCGCAATCCATATTTGATTTCGATTCCTATGGTTTACATACGAAAAGCGGCCATACGCACCTTCAATATCGGCGATTGTTCCCACCTGAATCGCGGACAGCCGGCTCGTATAGTCGCCCAATGCTTTGATACTCAGTTGAAGACCACTTTCGCGAGGGCTCGAACTTATAGAGAATGGGTGCCATTCTCTCGATATATCACCCCCCGCATGACGAAATCGAATAAATACAAATTGCCCCGGCTTGTACGGCATACCTTTGCCAAGCGCATCAAGCGTGATCTGTACGACATTTTGTGCAGGTATATTCACCTCCCGTACCTGATAGGTAAAATGCTTAATAAGAATATTCCCCGCAAGCGTCCTATAGATAAAGGCGGCAACACCGATGCCGATCATGACAAGCATGTATGTCTTCATCGCGCCGCTTGCTGATGTGTCACTGTTAATGAAGATGATATGCAGTGCTGAGATGACAAATGCAACGCCCAAGAACTTATGCGATATCAGCCAAAGCCGGTATGGGATAATGATAAAGAATGTGACGAGCAACAAGCCTACCATACCCCAAAATGCAATGATCCCGAAAAAAATTGCCCACTGTTGTAGCACGGACTGATGGAAATCATGCGATGTATTGAACAGAGCTTCGATAGGGAATATACCGTTCGGCAACAATACAAGTGCAGCCTCTTTCAGATGCATCTGCCCGAGACTATTCGGCACGACATACCGCATGGCCAACAGTAGAGGGTGCAACGAGAGCATCACGAGTGCCAACCCGCCAAGTACGTGATGTGCAATATACACTCTGTTCAGCCCGCCAAACCAAAACTCCAAAAATTTGAGCCTCGTCGCGAACACGAGATTGAGCGCATACATAACCGTACCAACCAGCCCGGTGATACGCCCAAAATTGAGCAACCACGCGCCAAAGGTCGTGATCGTCTCAGGCGAGTGTAGCTGATACCACAAAACTATTGGCACGCTGCACAGGGCAATCGTCACACCCCACCCTATGAGATGCTCCCACTGCCAGCTCAGCTGTATATGACGCTTACCTGAAGGCTGCATAGTCTATTTACTGCCAAATGCGACGATCAACACCGCCAGGATAATAATGACTGCTACGACCACGATAACCTCGAGGAGCGTAAATCCTGTTTGACGATGAGCGCTTCGCTTCATTGTCTATTACTCCTTGTCTACCCCTATCATATCATAAGCGCTTTTTGCTATACTACTTAGGAAGAAAGAGGGGCGGCATCGACAGGTATATATGATCCAGCGCGTTCGACAACTGTGGCACAACCGTCACCACCGTGTGTTGATAGGTGGTGTTTTAGCTATATGCCTCACTCTGCAAGCAATCTTCTTGACGCTGCCTGTTTCGGGCGTGATCCCCGTTTCTCAAAGCTACACATCAGAGTCACCACTTACACTAGGCACAATAGTCAGCCTAAAAAAGGATACGACCGACCAAGTAGTCGCCAGCCTCACGAGTAATGCCGACAACCTCTTGGGCGTCGTCATCAGTGATGATGGCTCGCTCCTCACCCTCAGCAACCCCAAGGGTAAGCAGGTCCAGATCGCAACCGAAGGCACCGTACCCGTCATCGTGAGCGACATCAACGGTAGTATCAAACAAAACGACCATATTACCGCAAGCCCCATCGCCGGCGTTGGCATGAAAGCGACTGCCAATGTCCGTATTATCGGCATCGCACAAGGTGATATGAAGATTACAAATGAAGGAAAAACCGACTACACCGACAAAGATGGCAAGAAATACTCTGTCCAGCTCGGGCAGATCCCTCTGCATGTCAACGTCTCCTACTTTTTTAAGGAACCGGACAAGTCGATCATCCCATCTGTCATCCAAAATGTTGCCAATTCCTTGGCCGGTCGTCAAGTGAGTACACTGCCTATCATCGTAAGTGGGGCGATTTTTCTTGTAACCATCATCGTGGTGATGAGTATTATTTACTCCATGATCAAAAGCAGTATCATTTCGATCGGTCGTAACCCTATGAGTCAATCTGCCGTCTATCGCGACCTGATACAGATGTCCGCTCTCGTCCTTGCCATCCTCTCGGTCGGTCTCATCGCAATTTATCTGGTGCTTACCAAACTATGAATGAAGCTATTTTACAGAGTTTCTTCCTTCTCAATGTCTTTTTGGTCGGCGTCGTCATGACACTCGCACTCCAGCAATGGCGGGCGCACCAGCATAGCAAATCCCAACCGAAAACAGAGTCTGTCTTGCCACCTGATGTCAAAGCGCAGATTATCCAATCAGCCAAGTCTGATTTCAAAGCGGCGATGGACGCCACGACTGCCAGTCTGACGCAAGATCTAGCGCGCACCAACGATGATCTCAATAAATTACTCGAGAAACTCGTCACCTATGTCGTCAACGAAGAAATGGAAAAATACCGCGCAAGTCTTGATGCGTTGCACCAACAAAACGAAGCAACACTCAAAGACTCACTGACAGAGACAACTGCCAAGCATATCGAATTCAAAACAAGTCTTATCAAACGCCAAGCAGAACTCGATAAAGCTCTGGTTGAGTACCAGACTAAGCTAGAGGAACAACTGGCAGCACACCAAGCTGACGCCGATCAGAAACTTGCTGCACGCCAAACCGAGCTTCGCGCAAAGCTTGAAGCAAACCATACAAAGATGGCTGAGTTCCAGTCGCTACTAGAATCAGAGTTAAAGCAGGCGCAAACTAAGCAGGCGCAGCTGTATAGCCAATTTGAATCAAGTGTGCACGCAGAGATGGAAACAAAGAAAGCCTTTCTCGCCAAACAGATTGATACTCGGCTCGCCGATGCAATTGGTAGTTTTCTCACTGAGACGCTCGGCAAAAACATCGACCTTGGTGCGCAAACTGCATACCTCACAGATATGCTTGAGCAGCACAAGGATGAGTTGAAACAAGAGGTGACTTCATGAACTTTGTGATGCCCGATCAGATCGCGACACCACAAGATCTCAGTGCGCTTATCTTTGAGATACGCGATTACGCTC
>CAYWYG010000026.1:0-1531 GCA_964462335.1 uncultured Candidatus Saccharibacteria bacterium
GTAACTTTACGAGGCATTACGCAACTCCTTTCGTCGTTGCAATGTTCAGTTTACAGTGTACAGTTTTCATTGGTTGTATCTGTCTGTCGACAGATGTATTTTTGAAAACTGATACCTGTTCATTCATTGTGGATTGTGAATTGTGAATTGTGAATTGGAGCATAGCGACTACTTACTCTCCTTCTTCGCACCGTATTTACTACGGCCTTGTTTGCGTTTAGCCACACCTTGGAGGTCAAGTGCACCACGGACGATGTGGTAGCGCACACCTGGTAGATCTGGCACACGACCACCGCGCACCAGCACGACGGCGTGCTCTTGGAGGTTGTGACCCTCGCCACCGATATACGCCCAGACTTCCTGGTGGTTGGTCAGGCGCACACGAGCGACTTTACGCAGCGCTGAGTTCGGCTTTTTTGGCGTCTTCGTTGTCACACGTATACAGACGCCTCGTTTGAGCGGCGCGTCTTGATTGTAGTACCGTGTCTTGAGCGCATTGTGGATGCGGCCAAGGTGCGGTGATTTACTCTTTTTCGCAGCCGTCTTGCGGGGCTTGCGAACCAGCTGATTGATTGTTGGCATTAAAATCTCCAGTAGATTTTAGATTATAGATGTTAGATTTTAGAAGAAGTGCTAGCGACTTTGTAATTTTTTTCCATAATCCAAAATCCAACTTCCAAAATCTTCTTTTATGTGAGCCAGGCAGCAAACCCGCTCACACGTCTCATCTGTCATAGAAGTGTACACGTATTCCTATGACGTTTGAGAGGAAACTCACCTAGTATTCTACCGTATTTCATGAGAATTGACAAATATCTTATGGTGGTAGAGTAAAATGACTTTCGAAAAAATAACCATAATCCACACCTCAATCGCAAATACGCAATGCGCAATCCGCGAACGTCTTGGAAGTTACTACCAAGATTGACGAATGATCATGAACAATGAGAGTGCCGCGCGGGAGCGGCCTGGGCGGGAGGGGAGTTGATCCCACGCGGCTCACTCCCGCTAGCAGCAAAGGGCTACAACGTCTTCCGCAACATTCGCTCGATGTCATAGAGCCGCTGGATGCGCCGGCTGATGATGACCGTCGACACTGCGCAGAAGATGATGGCGCAACTCATCACGATAAGCGGCATATACCACCATGATGCGTCGTCCCGGATTGCAAAAGTAAGGGCAAGCACAACGATTCCGACGAACGAGAAGATGGTCATCTGGATATTGCTCCAGCGTGTTATCTGGCGCTCTGCTTCATCGGGCGTCTTGAGCATTGAGACAAGATCGCCGATCGGCAAGTGCATGGACATCTCAGTTACCTCCAATTTGTCGATGTGCAACATACGTCGTACCAAATATTAGTATACCAAACCAAAACTGCCCGCGAGATTGCGGGCAGTTTTTCTAGAATCTAGAATCTAGACTCTTGCGCCTACTCTGTAGCTTCAACCGTTTCCGCCTCATCGGCCGAAATCGTCTCTGTCACTTCCTCTTCATTTGATACAAGAGTTGTGTCATCGTCGCTGTAGTT
>CAYWYG010000026.1:1631-10826 GCA_964462335.1 uncultured Candidatus Saccharibacteria bacterium
TCTCTGTCACTTCCTCTTCATTTGATACAAGAGTTGTGTCATCGTCGCTGTAGTTATCATCAGATGTGTCGTCGGATGAAGAATCATCGCCTGGCTGGACTGCGCCAGTACCGACAGGGATCTTGCGACCGATGATGACATTTTCTTTGAGGCCATAGAGATGATCGACACGTCCCGACACGGCAGCGTTGATCAGGACGCGCGTCGTGTCTTGGAAGCTTGCTGCGGATAGGAAACTATCACTCCAGATCGAGACTTTGGTGATACCAAGTAGCAACTGCGTGAACTGGGCTGGTGCCTTGCCTTCGTCGGTGAGCCGTTTGTTTTCCTCGACGACGGCAGCTTTGCTGAGAATATCTCCCGTCACGAACAAGCTGTCGCCCGGCTCTTCGATCTGTACACGGCTGAACATCTGGCGGACAATCACCTCAAGGTGTTTGTCGGCAATGTTTTGACCCTGAGCAGCGTAGATACGGAGCACTTCATTGATCATATAGCGCTGTGTCGCTTCGATACCTTTGAGACGCATGAGCTGGTGGAGGTTGATCGAACCATTGGTGATACGATCACCCGCTTCGATGATATCACCGTCAGCAACCGTCAGTTGACGTTGGTGTGGGATCTCGTAGCGAGCTGGCGCCTGAGCACTACTAGTAACGATCAGTTCACCGTCACCAACCTGGACAGTACCGTCAAACGGTGCAACAAGTGGCATTGACTCATCTTCATTGCTTGCCAACACGTCACCAGCAAGTACCTCCGTGCCCGACTGAACGCGGACAATTTGGTCATTGAGGCTAACTGACTCAGTACGACCCTTGATGGGCGTCACCTGGACGATATATTTGTCGCCATCTTCCCAGACTTTGACGTCACCAGGGATCTCGCTAATGACCGCTTCACCTTTTGGTGTGCGCGCCTCAAACAACTCATCGACACGCGGCAGACCTTGGGTGATATCTTCACCAGCAGCACCACCAGCGTGGAACGTCTTGAGCGTCAACTGCGTCCCAGGCTCACCGACCGACTGTGCAGCGATGACACCAACTGGCTGCGCGATGTCGACTAATTTACCGGTCGCCATGTCGATGCCATAGCTACGCTGTGGCACGCCGCGAAGTGTCTTGGTCGTCAGCACTGACATGATCTTGACCGAGACAACTTTATCGTCAGCCTGAATGGCATCGGCAATCTCGCGAGTGATCAGATCGGCACGTTCGATGTGGCCCGCGACATCTTCGGCAGCATAGCGTCCATAGAGACGATCTGCAAAATCAATACCAGTGATCTCTGATTCACTGCGATAGATCGTAAATCCGTCATCATCACCCCGCTCGTCATCAACCGTAAAGATATCTTGGCTGACGTCGACGAGACGGCGAGTCAGATATCCGGAGTCGGCAGTCTTGAGAGCGGTATCGATGAGACCTTTACGCGTACCACGAGTGTAGACAAAGGCTTCAAGCGGACTCAACCCCTGTTTGAAACTCGAACGAATCGGCAGCTCGATCTCTTTACCGGTTGCATCGACGACAAGGCCAAGGTTGGCAGCCGCCATCTTGACGTTACCGATATCACCACGAGCACCCGAGCCCACCATCACAGCGATGCTAGTGTCTTCGTGTGAAATCTTCTCGTTGAGTAGCTCAACAATTTCTTTGTCGATCTTGCGCCAGGTTTCAACCGTTAGACTGTAACGCTCATCGTCAGTGATGAGACCCTGCTCATACTGATCTGAGATAGTTGCCGTGCGCTCGTCACCTTTCGCAATAATCGTATTGATCTCAGGCACGTCGAAGTAATCATTCATACCCGTCGAGACGGCGCCTTCTGTCGCATAGCGGAGCGCGAGGTCTTTGATGCGGTCTGCCGTATCGGCTGTTTGTTCTTGACCATAGGCGAGAAATACTTGCGAGAGAACTTTTTTCAGCGCTTTCTTGGTCATGATACCATTCTCGTAAGCAAAATCTTCGGGTAAGATCTCATTGAAGAAGACTCGTCCGAGTGATGTCTCTCGCATCTCACCCTTGACATTGACTCGTATCGGTGTCTGCAGCTTGATGATATCACGATCCCTTGCCATGATAGCCTCTGCGACCGAGCTATAGCTACGAACCACTTTCGTCTGCGCCGACGGTTTCGGATATGTCAGATAGTAGCAGCCGAGCACGATATCTTGTGCGATATTGAGAATCGGTGAACCATCCGCAGGCTTCAAGAGGTTGTTTGTCGCGCTCATCAGATCACGCGCCTCGGCTTGAGCTTCTGCGCTAAGTGGTAGATGAACAGCCATCTGGTCACCATCAAAGTCGGCGTTGAACCCAGTACAGACGAGCGGGTGAAGCTGGATCGCTTTCCCCTCGATCAATTTCGGCTGGAATGCCTGAATCGATAGACGGTGCAACGACGGCGCACGGTTGAGGAGCACGTATTTTCCTTTGGTCACTTCATCAAGTGCATCCCAGATCACTGTCTCGCCCGACTCGATGAGACGGGTCGCGCTGCGAATGTTGTGTGCGTATTCATTTTGGAGCAACCAGCTGACGACAAATGGCTTGAACAGCTCCATCGCCATCTGTTTTGGCAGACCACATTGGTTGATGCGAAGTTCAGGACCAGCCACGATGACCGAACGACCAGAGTAGTCGACGCGTTTACCGAGCAGGTTTTGGCGGAAACGACCTTGCTTACCTTTGAGCATATCACTCAGACTCTTGAGGCGTCGGCGGCCACCAGTTGAACTGACGGCACGGCCACCGCGAGCAGCGGAGTTGTCGATCAAAGCATCGACCGCTTCTTGGAGCATACGCATCTCATTGCGGCGGATCACTTCCGGCGCATTGAGATCGATGAGTTTTTTGAGACGGTTGTTACGGTTGATCACACGACGATAGAGATCGTTGAGATCAGATGTGGCAAAGCGACCACCCGTCAATTGCACCATCGGACGGAGGTCTGATGGGATAACCGGCAAGACCGTGATACACATACTCGCTGGGCTGATGCCTGCGCGCTGCATACCCTCAAGCACCTTGAGACGCTTGACGATTTTCTTCTTGCGCTGACCTTTTGCGCCCTCAGCTTCGTTAGTAAGTTCACCGATCAGTTCGTTTAGGTCGATACTACGGAGCATAGCTGCGAGCGCTTCGCCGCCCATACTGACAGTGATGAGCTCTTCGTAGTCCTCAGATAGGTTGCGGTAATCATTTTCGTTGATGAGCGCACCACGCACCATATTGCCGAGCTGGGTACGGCGCATTTCGATACCACTTTCGAGCTCTTCAAGTTCTTTGGTCTGCTCAGCCGCCAATTTCTTGACGTCAGCACCCTCGCCCTCGGCAGCCTTTTCATAGCGGATCTTGATCGCTGCGCGACCTGCTTCGAGCTCAGACTCGAGATCAGCTAGCATCGCATCGCGCCTGTCTTCGTCGACACTCAGGATAAGATAGCTGGCAAAGTAAGCGACGCGTTCAAGCTGACGGACCGGGATACCGGTGAGAAGCGCCATTGCGCTCGGCGCACCGCGCATAAACCAGATGTGGGCAACCGGTGCAGCCAACTGGATATGACCCATACGTTCACGTCGTACCACACTCCGCGTGACGAGCTCGCCGTTTTTGTCGACAGCAGCCTCGCGGGAGCGCACACCTTTGAGCTTGGCGTCGTGCGGATTGATGTCTTTGACTGGACCAAAGATACGCTCACAGAACAGACCGTCACGCTCAGGCTTCTGGGTACGATAGTTGATCGTCTCAGGTTTTGTCACTTCACCGTAGCTCCATTTGAGGATATCCTCAGCGCTTGCGACGGCAAGGCGCACTGCATCGAAGTCGGCGATGTTATTGCTTATCAGGGGACGTGCCATCATGCAACTCCTTTCGTCGTTGTAATTTTCAATTTACAGTTTACGGTTTTCATTGGATGCATCTGCTCCGCAGACAAACGTGTGAAAATTGAAAATTGTGAACTTATTGTGAATTGTACATTGTGAACTGTGAACTGGTTCATGCTCGCTCCTCCTCTGCTTCGGCGACGACGTCATCGAACTCCTCCGCGGTTTCGATACTCATGCCCTCCTCAAGCTCGATATCACCGAACTCATCGGCTTCATCGCCGACCGTTTCCGCCTCATTGGTGGTATCGTCATCTGTCGGGACAATCCCGCTCCCCGAACCATCGTTATCGCCCACCAGTACGTTTTCGGCATCGACTACCGCTTCGTCCTCAACGAGGTCGACACGAAGACCGAGACCCTGTAGCTCTTTCACGAGGACGTTGAAGCTCTCGGGAATCTTTGGCCCCATGATCGGTTCGTTTTTGATGATACTCTCGTAGGCTTTCGCACGACCATAGACATCGTCAGACTTGATCGTCAGCATCTCTTGAAGCGTGGTGGCAGCACCATACGCCTCGAGCGCCCACACCTCCATCTCACCGAAGCGCTGACCACCGTTTTGCGCCTTACCACCAAGCGGCTGTTGGGTCACCATCGTGTATGGCCCGATTGAGCGCGCATGGATCTTGTCGGCAATCATGTGGTGCAGCTTGATCATATACATCACACCGACCGTTGTCTTCTCGTGGAATGCATCGCCAGTGCGACCATCAAATAGCTGTACTTTTCCATCGCGTGGTAGCCCAGCTTTGACGAGTTCTTCCTCAATTGTTCGGTTTGGCACACCATTGAATGGTGGCGTTGAGACACGGTAGCCAAGTGCGCGCGCCGCCATACCGAGATGAGTCTCAAACAACTGACCGAGGTTCATACGGCTTGGCACGCCAAGTGGGTTCAAGATGACATCGACAGGCGTCCCGTCTTCCATAAACGGCATGTCTTCAACGGGAAGAATACGTGCGACAACACCTTTGTTACCGTGACGACCAGCCAGCTTGTCGCCGACGGCAATCTTGCGAAGCTGCGCGACATAGATCTGAATCTGCATCAAGACACCAGCTTTGAGCTCATGACCATTTTCACGGGTAAATATCTTGACGCCGACAACTTTGCCGTGTTTGCCATTGCTCATACGCTGAGAAGTGTCTCGGACATCCTTAGCTTTTTCACCGAAGATCGCACGAAGCAGACGCTCTTCTGAGCTCAGCTCTTGCTCACCTTTTGGCGTAATCTTGCCGACCAGCACGTCACCAGCATGTACCTCAGCACCGACACGGACGATACCGTCCTCATCGAGATGACGGAGACTTTCTTCACTCACATTTGGAATATCACGGGTCACGATCTCAGGGCTAAGCTTTGTCTCGCGCACCTCAACCATGAAATCTTGGATATTGATGCTTGTGAGATCATCATCTTGTACGATGCGGTTACTCAAGATGATCGAGTCATCCATGTTGTAACCGTTCCAAGGCATAAATGCAACGACCAGATCACGACCTAGTGCCAATTCCTCATCGGCGATACTCGCACCTTCGATCAGGACATCGCCCTTTTTCACCTTGTCACCGCGATTGACCATGACACGCTGGTTGATCGAACGATCGTCATTGCTTTGTTCAAAGTGGACAGGCTTGTAGACACGAACATCCTTTGCGCCATAGGCAACATGGATTTCGTCAGCATCAGCGCGAACGACCTCGCCAGCACCGTCGGCGACAATCAGCTGGCTTGTATTGCGAGCAATATCAGCTTCGATACCAGTGCCAACGGTCGGTGCCTGTGTCCTAATTAGCGGCACTGCCTGACGTTGCATGTTCGAGCCTGTCAAGCTACGGTCGATACGGTTTTTCTCGATAAATGGCACAAGTGAGGCGGTTGCTCCGATGATCTGTTTACGTGCCGCATCCATGTAGGTGACCTCACTGACATCGACTTCACTTGGTGCAAGATGATCACGAGCGCTGACACGCTGACTCTTGATCTTGCCGTCAGCACCCAGATCGGTACTCGCTTCAGCAATGATCTCTTTTGATTCGGCTGATGCATCGAGATACACGACCTCGTCAGTGACCTTTCCTTTTACGACTTTTCTGTATGGCGCTTCGATGAAGCCATATTCGTTGATACGCGCATAGCTTGCGAGGTTGAGCACGAGACCGATATTCGCGCCTTCTGGCGTCTCGACAGTACAGAGGCGACCGTAGTGCGTCTGGTGTGCATCACGGACTTCGAGTCCAGCACGCTCGCGGGAAAGACCGCCGGGGCCCATCGAGCTCAGACGACGTTTGTGTGAAAGTTCACTCATCGGGTTTGTCTGATCCATAAACTGCGAGAGTTGCGAGCTCGCAAAAAATTCACGGACGGCTGCCACGACAGGGCGAGCGTTGATAAGCTGAGCTGGGGTGACATTTTCGATATCGCTGACACTCATGCGATCTTTGGCGTTGCGATCCATGCGGAGCATACCGATACGGAACTGGCGCGCGACAAGTTCACCGACCAGTTTGACACGGCGGTTATGGAGCGCGTCGATATCATCAGCTGGCTCCTGTGTGTTGTTGAGGCGAACGATCTCTTTGATGATAGCGATGAGATCCTCGAGGCGCATGACGCGATTCTCGGCAGTATTGGCCACATCGAGACCGAGTCGTTGGTTGATCTTATAACGGCCGACTCGTGAGAAGTCAAAGCGCTTGAAATCAAAGAACATGCGCTCGATCATGCCGCGCGCGTTGTCAACCGTTGCGAGGTCGCCTGGACGTAGTTTGCGATAGACTTCGATAAGCGCTTCGTTTGTGCCTTTGCTTGGGTCTTTTTCGATTGTAGCGTCGATGTATTTGATATCACCAGTATCCACGTCTTTGAAAAGCTCCTTGAGTGTCGAATTTGTCGTATACCCAAGTGCACGCAGCAGAGTCGTCACGGCGAGCTTGCGACGTCGATCGATCTTGACATACATCGCGCCGTTGGTCGCGGTCTCAAACTCAAGCCATGCACCACGGCCAGGGATGAGCTTGGCGCCGTAGTAGTTTCTACCGCCATGATTTTCTGCGGTGAAAAATATACCCGCACTACGGATCAGCTGGCTGACGACGACGCGCTCGGCGCCATTGATGACAAATGTCCCGCGATCAGTCATCCACGGGTAGTCACCGAGATAGATCTCGGATTCTTTGACCTCACCGGTCACTTTGTTTGTCAATTCGACCGTCGCCTTAAGTGGCGCTTCAAAACTGATATTGTCATAGCGAGCTTCAGCTTCACTAATCTTTGGTTCTTCAAAGTGATAGTCCTTAAAGCGCAATTCAAGTTTTTGATCGGTATAGTCGCTGATCGGGTTGATCTCAGCGAATATCTCTCCTAAACCCGTTTCGACAAACTCTTTCCAAGAGTCGATCTGATGGGTGATAAGATTTGGCAGCGGCAATACCTGATCATCTTGTGTGAACAAGACTCGTGGGGCATGCGCTGACTTAGTCGTAGCTTTGGCCATAAAGCGTGACATCTCCTCGCAGTTAGTTATATAGGTTGGTTGAATCTGGAATAGCTCGCTCTATTCCTGCTGGCGTCGAGGTTTTCTCTATAGGACTGACACGCAAAAACGCCCGCCATTCGGCGTGCGTGTATAATAGCCCTATCTTATTCAACCTTCATTAGTATTGATTATACGCATGCGTCTGATGTAGGTCAATAGCTATTTTCATCGGGACAGCCTACTGACGTGTCACGGCTCGGTTTCATCGTGTATCACATCAGTAGGCGCCTCTTTCAAACAGTCATCCGTCTATCGTTCAGCTCGTGAGATTGCTCCTGCCACCATCACGCGAAACACGAAGATGGTGAGCACGATGCCGAGTACGGTGAACGACGCAGAGATCACGATCAGTGATCGGCTATCTTCAGTCCAATGGATGAACAGTTCGGCGATCACGTACACTGCGCCCATCCCAACACTGACAGCTGTAAGCCACCGATACAATGATCGGATCTCGTCCTTTCCTAGGATCAGACGGAACGAGTTGTGCTTCAGACGATGCCTCAGCAGCATCGTATAAAGCAGCCAGAAGCCGAAAATGCTCGCGAGCGGACAGATCGTATTGAATAGTTTTTCCACGGTACGACTCCTTTTCGAGAGGGTGTCCTTACATAAATCTAAAACATATTCGTATCCTAGTCAATACTCATGTAGATCGATAGCGATGTTGTAGTGAAGCTCGACCTAGGATTTTGGCGCAACAGTGATGACTCTGTCGGCGATACCATAGGCAACCGCCTCTTTGGCATTCATCCAGAAGTCTCGCTCCATATCAGCCTTTACCTTAGCAAGTTTCTGACCAGTGTTTTTGGCGGTAATCTCAGTGAGGAGTTCTTTGAGGCGGATTGCTTCGCGCAAGGAGATCTCTTGATCAGTTACTTTGCCTTGTGTGCCACTGCTTGGCTGATGGATCATGACGCGGGCGTGTGGCAGCACGTAGCGTTTGCCCTTCGCGCCGCTACTAAGCAGAAACGCGCCCATACTAGCCTGCAAGCCAATCCCATAGGTCGCCACATCTGGCGCAATAAAATTCATCGTGTCGTAGATCGCCAGCCCGTCACTGATACTGCCACCCGGGCTGTTAATGTAGAGTGATATATCCTTTTTGGGGTCTTCATAGGCAAGATGCAGCAGTTGCGCGACGACAATGTTCGCCGTCGCTTCATTGACCTCATCACCCAGAAAGATAATGCGCTCCTTGAGAAGCTTGCTATAGATATCATACGCCCGCTCGCCATCGTGTGATTTTTCAATAACTGTAGGCACTAAATAATTTTTTACCTTATTCATGTCCTAATTATATCAAAAATTAGCACTCGTGCAATACGAGTGCTAATAGATACACTGATTGTTGTCCTCCATGCACGGGGATAGACAACGTTAGTCGGAGTAAAAGGTGGAGACTCGCACCCAGCGATGCCAAGCGGAAAGCCCCGGCCACCTCTTCTTGGAATCGATGAAGACGATGTAGCAGCCGATAGCGATGACGCTGATGACCGGGCCGCCGTAGCCAAGCACGTACACCCAGTCACCAGACCAGCCCATGAGCACACTCACGTTGATGGTCAGGATGATCAGAGCGTTGCAGAGCATGAACAACAGCAGAGGTATTGGCATTTTCGAGAACAATCTGTACAAGCCCATTGCGGACTCCTTTCTCCCGTGCATGGAGGTTATTGTACAGTATGCAATACTTATGAATTTAATTCAACCAACCGGTTGATAGTCTTTTCCGTTATCACACGGTTTGCCAGATCACGGC
>CAYWYG010000027.1:0-10648 GCA_964462335.1 uncultured Candidatus Saccharibacteria bacterium
TGGCTTATGATACTGGCGATTATCGCTGGGAGCGCGCTGTCGCTGATCGGTGGTGCGGCGATATTTCTGACGAAGCGTCGACGTGATGCGGCGATCGTAGCGGCGCTGCCGTTTGGGGCGGGCGCATTGCTAGCGGCAGCATTTTTTGATCTGTTGCCTGAGGCATTTGAACTGGGCGAGCCGCGCGATCTCCTTATATGGGCCCTGGTTGGGTTTATGGTGTTTTTCTTGCTTGAGCGGAGCGCAACATGGTTTCATCATCATCACGAACATGCGCTGGGTACAAAAAACCATTCACAAAATATTATGGTGATGGTCGGTGATCTACTCCATAACATCATCGATGGCATCGCGATAGCGGCGAGTTTCATCGTAAATCCCGCGACAGGTATCATCACAGTCCTTGCGGTCAGTGCTCATGAGATACCAAAAGAACTGGGTACATTTGGGATACTCTTATCGAGGGGTTGGCGTGATCGGACGGTCATCGGTGCCAACATACTGACGGCGATCGGTACACTGCTCGCTGCGGTCACAGTGTATCTCCTCGGCCACAATATCCAGCTGCCTGAAGCGGAATTACTTGCGTTGACAAGTGGTATGTTCATCTATATTGCGGCGAGCGATATCATCCCTGACATCCACGAGCAGTCACGACGTGTCGGTACGATTCAGGCAGGGATATTGGTCTTCGGTATCGTGAGTGTTGCGGTCGTCATAAAATTATTGGGCGTCTAAGGTATTATCGGGGTCAAAGGGCTGGTGGATATCTTCGGCCTTGAGCTTGTCCATCAACGGATCGCGTGGGCGCAGTTTCTTGACTGCTGTGATACCGTAGGACAGCACGTCAAAGGCGGACTTTTCCGGTGGGGTATCTTGACAATCACGACAGATACCACGTAGCTCGACGGCATGCGCGCTCAGCTGATACCCTGCATCGCTGGCTGCTATCTCGAGGGATTTCTCGAGTTTCGATGAGTCAAAGTCATTGACTTTTTGGCAGCGTATACAGGTGATGTGGTGGTGGTGCGGGACGAGGGTATCACCGAGCTCGTAGCGGCGCACCCATTTGATGAGGCTGCTGCGGATGAGACTGGCTTTTTCGAGCGACTCGAGGTTGCGATAGACGGAGCTTCGAGGAAATTGCGACAGTGTCGCAGCTAGCTCCGAGGCGCTTTTCGGCTGGGTATGACTACGGCCTAGTTCGGCGAGCAATGCCAAACGGGGGTAGGTCACCCTCAACCCCGACTCGCGTAGTTTTTTACGAACCTCCCGTTCGTCCATAAGGATTACCATTATACACTATTGCGACATAGGCGCGATACCGCGTCGGATGGCATGATCGTAACAACATGGTATAACCGAGATTGCATCGCTGTCGCAGTACTATATCGATACGTGCGTCGTGATATCAAAGGTATTGTCGATAAAACTATCGATCAAACTATACAGTTTTGGTAATCGATCTGCGAGTGCTGATAGCTCAGATGCCGTAAATCGACTAAGGACAAAATCTGCATCATCCATCCGTTCGCGGAGCTCTGTCGCCGTACCGATGCGTAGGCGCGCTGTTTCTGGGCCAATGTGCTGGGTGATCGATTTGACACCGTTGTTGCCCGCATCGCTGCCACCGCGGCGCGTCCGAATCGTCCCAAATGGCAGCGACATCTCATCATAGATGAGCAGGATATCGTGAGGCGTGATGTGATAAAAACCGGCGATGGCGCGTACTGCCTCGCCAGACATGTTGTAGTAGGTCGTCGGTTGGGCGACGATGACTTTGTCGTCCCCCGCCCCAAACTCAGCGATACGGGCTCTTAGCTTGTCTTTCGGTGCAAAGCTGAGGCCACGAGACGCGGCGAACTGCTCAACACACCAAAACCCGACATTGTGACGAGTACCGTCGTATTTGCTTTCGGCGTTTCCGAGGCCGACGATAAGTTTCATAGTACCAGTGTACAAGATTGACATAATATAGCAAAGATGATAAATATATCACATTGGACAATCCTGTCCATGCACACCTCGTCCCACCCACCTCGAAGGAGGCGGAATGGAAACGTTCGTCTATGCGATGAAGCTATTCATCACCACGACGCTCGTGCTTGTCGGCTCGACCGTCTATTTCACCTCAATCCAAACAGAGGGGCGGATGCGGGACGGTGAGATTGTTGTGAGGCGGCGTCTCAGGTGGCGTGGGCGCAAGCTCATGCTGGTTGACGCAAAAAACGCCAAGGCCATCAATCCGTTCTACGTCGGCATGGTGCTGGCGTGGCTTGGCTCGGTCGGGGTGTATGTCGCTGTTCTCTGGACGACACTGACTGGGCTACTGATGCTGGTCACCGAGTACGCGCTACCGCTGGCTATCTTATTGGCTGCACTCGTGACACTCTGGGCGCAGCGACGAGGGCATCTTACTTTCCGGGCTTTCAAGCCTGGGCATATCCGCCAAATTCGTTCGTACAACGACGAGCTGTTGGCGGTGAGTGAAGCAGACCGCCGTCGTCTAGAGCAAACCGCGGCCGAGCAGGCTGCAGTGGAAGCTGTTAGCGATGAAGCACTTCGGGAGTGACGGCGCTTTCGCCAAGGTATCATCGACCCTGACGCGCCTCTGGCTTAAAAACACCCCGTCCCTTACGTCACCCTGAGAGGAGGTAGACGTGAAAAAGTTCTGGAGCATCCTCAAGTGGTTCATCCTCGCCTTCGGCGTCTACTTGGTCATCAAGTCGCCCACCACGGCAGCTGACGCGATCAAGACGGCATGGTTGGTGGGGGTGGAGGTGTCGAGGGGCGTTCTGGCGTTCTTCGACGCTCTCACTCCAAGCCGCCGCTGAGTCTGGCGGACATCCGATGCACATTCCGGATGCTCCGCCGGGCTCAGCCCGACAATACAAAGCTTGTAGACCATTCTCGCCTGTGGCGAGGTTTTTTAATCCTTTTTCTCTTGGCGGAAGCTAAAATTGATCGGCGTACCGGTGAAGTCGTAGGCCTCGCGCAGTTGGCGCTCGAGGTAACGTTTGTAGGACCAGTGAAGCAGTTTGAGGTTGCTGCCGAATACGACGAACCATGGCGGCGCGACATCGGTCTGCACCATGTAGCGAAGTTTGGGATAGGTGTTTTTGAGTCCAGCGGGCGGGTGTCGATGAACACAGGCTTGCAAGATGCGGTTGAGGTCGGCGGTTTTGAGCTGTTGGCGGCGGCGCGCATCGATTTCGATAGCCAGTTCAAATATCTTAGTCGCATTGCGGCCGGTGATCGAACTCGTGTAGAGCAGCGGCGCCCAGGGGACAAAATCAAAGGTTTGCGAGACATGAGAGGCGATGCGGTCGCCGGCTTTGTCGTCCCCTTCACCGAGGAGATCCCATTTGGTGACGACGATGATGAGGCCTTTGCCGGCTTCACGGATCATACCCGCGAGTTTTTGGTCGAGCTGGGTGTTGTACTCGCCGACGTCCATGAGCAGGCAGCAGATATCGGCTTCTTCGATAGCTTGTAGGGTGCGGAGGACGGAAAACTTCTCTATGCCGACCTCTTGCTTGCCAGATTTTCTGATACCGGCGGTGTCGAGCAGTTCGATCACCTGCCCTTTGTAGGTGACCTCGACACGGTTGACGTCGCGGGTCGTGCCAGCGATCGGCGCGACGACGGCCTGTTGTTTGCCAGCGAGGGTGTTAAAGAGGTTGCTTTTGCCGACGTTGGGGCGACCAATGAAGGCAATCCGTAACGGATCGTCTTCATTGGGAGAAGGAAGAGTGACGAAGGAAGAAGGAAGAGCTTGTAGGATCGCCTGCGTGAGGCGGTCGAGGCCGCGGGCGTGTTCAGCGCTGGTGCGGATGATCGTGTTGATACCGAGGCGGCGAAATTCATCATCAGGGAGCGAGCCTTTGAGATCGGTTTTGTTGAGTACGAGAATGACTGGTTTTTTGCTGCGCAGCGCCTTTTTGGCGACAAGTTGGTCGTGATGGTCGGGGTATGCGGTGCTGTCGACCACGACGATGATGACATCGGCGGCGTCAGCCGCTTCTTCTATCTGGTCTTGGATGCTGGCCTCGAAGTCGTCCTCGGCTTTTTTGAGCCCTGCGGTGTCGACGAGCCAGAAACTTGAGGAGGGGTTCACCCCTCCGCTTGCTTCGGAAGTAAATTCCGAAGCATCGCTCCTCCCCCTAAAGCTCGTCTGGCGACTCGATTTTGTCGGTCTTTCGGTCTGTCGGTCTTTCGGTCTGTCGGTCTGAGATAACGTAATCCTTCGGATCACGTTATCCCTCGTCGTCCCCGCCTCACGCGCCACAATCGCCTCTTGTGAGCCATAGAGACGGTTGAATAAGCTCGACTTGCCGACATTGGTCTGGCCGACGATGGCGACGGTGGGGAGTTTTTGTGACATACAAATATATTATAACAGAGGTCATAAATATTGACAAGCTATATACAATTTGATATAATATAATAATGGATAAAAAGGACATAGGATTACCTGTCGATACTACCGAACTTAACCGTGCCGATCGTACTGATCGTGATGCTGGTCCCCTATTAGGTAAACCCATGCCCGATACGCGTGATGCACGTGCGCTTGGGGCTGGAGCACTAGGACGAGGAGGGAGGATCATCCCTGCGCCACTTTATGGCGGTAATCCCGCAGGCTATGACTCACTTGGTGTAGATGGCGAATATGCATCGTATGTTGATTAGTATCGTTGAAAATTTCAGAGTTTGACCAGGTGAAATTCACCTGGTTTTTCATCTGTCAGAGAAAAGTTACCAAATGAAATGCGGTGGAGTGCGGTGACGGTGTAACCTAAGCTGGCGAAGGTCCGGCGGATTTGGCGGTTGCGACCCTCGGACATGCGTACTTCGTACGCATGAGTGGCGTTTGGAATATAGCTATTAGCTATTGGCAATTGTTTCTTGCCATCTTCCACTTGCCATCTTCCACTTGCCATTTCTCGTCGTGTGACCACAAATCGAGAAACTCCATCGTCAAGTGTGATTCCATGATCGCTGATCATCTGCATATGCAACGGCGCCAGTACGTGATCAAGTGCGACATGATAGACTTTGGTCTTGGTGAATTTAGGGTGGGTCATCTGATGAGCGAAATCACCATCGTCGGTCAGCAGGAGCAGCCCCGAGCTATCACGGTCGAGACGGCCGACCGGTTTGAGTGCATGATACTCTGACGGCAAGAGTGAATAAATCGTCGGTGCGTTCCCTTGGGCGCGGCGCGAGCAGACATAGCCGACAGGTTTGTTAAGGAGTATGTAGGTGTAGTTTGCTCGTGCCGTTAGTTTCGCGCCATCGAGGGTGACGATATCTGTCGGTTGCACCTGTGAGCCAAGCTTCGCAATGGCGGCATTTATCTTCACCCTGCCCTGCTCGATCGCCGTATCAGCTTCACGCCGACTCAAGCCAGCGTGATGGGCAATAAATTTGTTGAGGCGAATAGAATCCACGATCTCTAGTATACGCTATGCGGTCGGCGTGGCGGCGGGTGGTGCGGTATCGGCGACAGGGGCTGAGGCTGGCTCTGGAGTAGTCGGACTGCCAGGTGTACTATCTGATGACTCGGTTGCAGTGCCGCTAATTGCGCCGCTTGCGTCGACGCTCACTGTAGGGATGTTCCCGACGGGAGTCGGTTCAGGCAACGAGATGGGTTGAAAATCGGCGATCTGTTGATCGATTTGTGCCGCCGTCTGTACTGGCGGTGGGGTCGAGGGAGTGACTGGGGCTGCATCAAGTGCGAGACCTGATTCTTTGGCAATTTCTTTATTAACCAACTCATCGATGTTGATCTGGCTTGCGGAGGGATCATTGAGGGGCGAAATAACCTTTGCGCGAGCTTGGGGTGGTTTTGCAACAGGCGCCGGCGCGATCGGGGGGACTGGCAATGCCATTGAACCAGGCACTGGAGCAGTTGATCCTGCGGCTGGTGGTACGACCGGTTGGGGGGGTGTGGGCACGGGTGGTACAACTGCCTGTTGAGGTAATGGGCTGGGAACCGCAGGAGGGGTTTGGGGTAATGTCGACATAGGTATTGATGGTGCAGCAACCGGTGCGGGTGGTGTTGTCGACGCAGCCGGTGCATCTTCGAGCACTTCATGGACGACTCTCACGACATCTTCGATACCAACCTGTGATTTGACGAGATATCGATCGGCGCCAAGCTGCTCGCCGCGCTGACGCTGGTCTTCAGAAGACAGAGCCGTCATCATAATGACACGAATATTTTTGGTTTCGGTAGTCGATCGTAAGATGTCGAGGAGATCAAAACCGCTGATCTTGGGCATCATCACATCACTAATGATAAGTTGGGGTCGTTCTTTGATAGCCATCGCGAGGGCTTCCTCACCATCACCGGCTGATACGATGTCATATCCTTCGGCGAGCAGACGTACTCCGTAAATTTCACGTAGGCTTTTGTCGTCTTCGACAAGCATAATTTTTGTCATATCACCCACTACTATACTGATATGCTATGAAAAAATCTATAGTGGTTATGTCGTTGGTGGTGTTTCAGTCGTCGCAGAGGGCTGGGGTGGCGGCGTAGATTCTGTTGTCTGATATGGGGTAGATACGGTGTCAGATTGGGCGGGGGGTGTCGGAGATTTTTGCGGTGCTAATTGCGGCTGGGTAGCCGGAACATCACTGCTTGCAACGCGTGAAAGTTCAACGAAGAACATACTTCCTTTGCCATAGTCACTCTCGACCCATATACGGCCGTCCATTGCTTCAACAAGTCGTCGACAGAGGTAAAGCCCAAGCCCGGTCCCGCCGATCTCTCGCGTATCGGTGTTGTCGACGCGGTAGAACTTCTGGAATAGGTGGGGGATGTCTTCTTTGGGGATACCTATACCACTATCAACGATACTGACGATCACATGACTCTCGTCACCTGAGACATCGACGGCTATCTTGCCGCCTGCCTTGGTGTATTTTATTGCATTTTCGATCAGGTTGCTGAGAACCTCGCGGTAGTGACTCTGGTCGGCACGCACATAATATACTGGGGTGACTGAGGCGCCAGTACCTGCATGATTTGCATCAGGAGTGTACGTCAGTGTAAGCTGCTTGCCGATTGCAGTAGCGGTAAGCCCTGTGACGACATCGCGAACAAATGAAATAACGTCGATCATCACAGGGTTATTGCCGAGGCGTCCGTCTTCGGCTTTGCTCACATCGAGTAAATCTTGGAAAAGGTGTCCAAGATGCTGGGCGGATTCGTGTGCTTTGGTGAGGAAGCCTCGAGCCTTGTCATCGATTGTGGCCGTCGCGGGGTTGAGCGCTAGGCCGATGTAGCCCTCGATAGCAGCCACGGGGGTACGCATCTCGTGGCTCGCCGTACTGATAAACTCCGCCTTTTGACGGTTCTCGACGACGTCGCCTGTGATATCACGAAACACGATGATGGCGCCCGTACCGGTCTGGCCGACCGGAGAGATGAGGAGTGAAATGATCATCTTTTTGCCGGTGCTGGTCGCGAGGCTAAGATCGTTTCGTGTGACGGATTTGGCACCTTTTAAGACTGCCTGTACGGGATCCGTATCATCAGTGAGCGTCTGATCTTTGTTGTCGAAAAGTTTGAACACCGATCGGTAGTCGAGCTCCATTGCGTCTTGCTTGCCCCACCCCATAATATTTTGCGCAGCGGGGTTGATCAGCTGTATCGTACCATGCCCATCGATCGCGATCACTCCATCGGCGATACCGTTGATCACGATCTCGGATTTATTGGCAACTTGGTTGAGCTCTCTTGCAAGCGCAGTATATGCCTGGCTTCCCTTGTCCTCCTCGTGGCTGCGTTGTCGCCAGACAATAAAACTAATAAGCAGCGGTATCACATATCCGAGTATGAGTGTAATCGCGTCGACGTCGGCGTGAGCTGTCACCATAAGGTAGGTGATATAGGCCGCATCGCACACTACAATGACGCCAAATCCGATAGCGCCATATAACCCAGCAAATAGACTTAAGACCATCCAGAGCCCGACAAATGGCGAGTGGATGCGGTCGGTCGTGAGGATCGTGAGTGCAATAGTAGTGAGCATCATCACAAAACTCGCGAAGCTGGACCATTTGACGATATGTGGTTTCTTCAGTACAACGATGCACAACAGGCTAAAGATAAATGTTGATGCAGCAGCGATGACAGCCGTAGGCGAGATGAGTGAACTTGTGACAGGAGAGAGTGATGAGTCGATTAGGCCGATACCCCATATACCCATGACGACGAGTGACATCACGAGCACTATCTCGCTAATACGGCGATACCAAAATTCGCGTACAGTTGCCGGTGTCACTGCGTGGATGCCTACCCTCTTATGGTTATGCCACTATTATGCGGTAGGCCGGCTAGTTTCCGCAAGGTCTCAGTAACGCAAAAAGGCTATCCAGTAGTTGTTTTGCCACCATGGCGCGTTGGTGATACCCAAGTGGTGTGTTGATTGCGGATACTACCTCGTAGTGTATGGCTGCGGAGAAATGCTTTGACAAGTGCATAGTATTCGGCCCACGATAAGACGTACATGACAAAATACATCGGGGGCGCGAAGTAGATGAGCCGCAATTGTTCACGAAGGCTCAGATGTGAGGAGGCAATGACATTTGCACACGTGTAGAGCGTAATCACGATCAGCGCCGTCACGATAGTGGTCGTATCACCAAAGGCTATGACAAGATAGAAAAACCATACAATGATAAGTGGCTCAATGAAAAACATCAAGTCTTGCAAAAGTGAGTACGGCAACGTGAACCAACTGAGGCGTTTGCGATGGTTGGGCTGTCGGGAGAAAAACAAACTAAGATGTTTGATAAAAGTTTGGGAGCGGCCAAATTTCCAGCGGTAACGTTGGGTCATGAGTTCTTTTAGCGAATGAGCAGGTTCGGTGTAGACGACACTATCGTAGGCGTAGCCAATGCGCTGTGATCGTGTTTTGTGAACCAAAATCTTCATCGTAAGGTCGATATCTTCGGTCATAGTGTTGGTGTCATAAAACTCAACACTACGGAGCGTGTCCATCCGAAACATCGAGCCGATGCCGCCAACAATGTATTCAATGTCAAGCAATGATTGTCCGCGCTTCATCTGATAGCACACAATGTATTCGAGCCGCTGGGCGAGTGCGAGCAATGTGCCGTCCTCGACAATATTGACGTTGCTGGAGAGCGCGACGATGTGCTCATCACGAAAATGCTGAGTCGCGTTAAAAATAGCGTCAGGGCTGAGTGACGAATCAGCATCAAGACACATGACAAGGGGCGATGTGACGTGGTGTTGAAGCGCATAGTTGAGTGCTGAGGCTTTGCCTTGGTTGGGGCGGTCAATGAGCTCGACAGAGGGCAGACGATGACAGCGACCAATTTTTTGCAACGTTTGCAAGGCATCGATCAGTTGATGCGAGATACTGACAGTATTGTCTTTCGAGCCATCACTGACGATGATAAGCTTGAGTTTCTCGGCAGGATACGAGCTGAAAATTACTGATTGAGCAGAGTGTTGGATAGTTTGCTCTTCGTTGTAGGCGGGGATAAGCACCGTCACCTCTGGTAGGTATGGTTCTGGATTAGCGGCTTTACGTCTCGCCAACGAAATTGCGTACAAATCACTACTCACCAGGTATACTGCCATGCGAACAAGGTTCGTCAAGCTAAGACCGACAATGGTATACAAAATAATCGTCTCGAACGTCATCTAGCGTCCTCGAGTGTGTAGTATTGGATGAGGCGTTTTTCAGCCCACAGACCAGTACATGTCATGAGAACAAGACCCTTTTTGTTAGGGATACCATTGATGGCAGCGATGTCAGTCGGGGCAACAATTCGTGATGAATCATAGCGGTACTCAAAGACATGATCGTCGATAGTCTCTATAATCGCTATGTCACCTTGTTTGACGCCACTCAGTGTCCCAAAGAGTTTTCGCGTCCAGTGAGCATATATAAACGTCCACCCTTGTTCTGTATTGGGGGTCGGTGATGTCACTGCATAATTCGCAGCAGTAGTGCTTACCTGCCAGCGATTTGTCGCGGCATCGATTGAGCCATTAACGACCGGTAGATCGATACCAACTGATGAAATAGTAATCGTCCGTGGCGCATCAGCACGGATCACGAGCTTTTCGGGTACCGCCGCAGGTAGTGTAAGACGTTTTTTTAATTGCACTGTGTGAGATTGTGAAGCGCTAACACGCACGTAGTTCTCCCGTATGGGAACTGCAACCATCACGATAATTACCGCATAAAACGGTAACACCTTCACCCAGAGCGGCAACGAAGTATACATGGGTGACATAGTCGCTTCAACTACCTGTCCTCAACGCAATCCAACTATTTTGCGTAGTACTTGACGATTAGCCGACTCGCTATCATGCTTGTGAGCACGACAACACCTACGGCAATCGTGACCATGCTAAGAATTGTGATTAGCACATTGTTGCCAGTATTTGGCAATACTGCGGCACCAGCTAAAACTGCTGCCGTCGATCCAACACCGACAGTAGTAGTACTAGTACCAAGTACGTTTCCTTGACCTGTCATGTCCTCTTACTCCTTAATTGCGGGTAACGTGTTATTAGTATTAACTCGACGCCCCCTATAAAATTAACTTATACATTATAATATATATATAAATCGATATGTCAATAGATTTGCAG
>CAYWYG010000028.1:0-10338 GCA_964462335.1 uncultured Candidatus Saccharibacteria bacterium
TTGCCTTTGAAGTCTGATGAGACGAGTTCTTCCTCGGTAACCCCGAGGATACCCTGATAATATGGCTCTTTGGCAGCCTTGCGGAATGTCTCATTTACTTCATCGACAGTGACGTCTCGCTTGAGCACTACCACAAAGTCACTCATGCTCACGACCGGAGTTGGGACACGGACTGAGAGACCACCAAAGCGATCTTTGAGCGCAGGCAATGCCTTGGCCGCTGCGATACTTGCGCCTGTCGTCGTCGGGACGATATTTTCGGCAGCATTACGAGCTTCGCGCAGGTCTTTGGCGGGTGCGTCCTGGAGTTTTTGGCTGGCCGTATAGCTATGGACGGTCGTCATCATGGCTTTGTCGATCCCAAAATGGCTCTCCAACACCGCCATTACAGGCGTGATGCAGTTGGTCGTGCAGCTGGCATTGCTGACGACATCTGTCGCAGACTTGATCTTGTCATCGTTGACCCCGAGCACGATCGTATCAGCACCTTCACCTTTGGCGGGAGCAGAGATGACGACTTTTTTGGCACCGGCTGGGTCGATATGCGCGCGTGCTTTGGCTGGGTCGACGAAGAAACCAGTCGACTCGATCACGACATCGACACCCATCTCGTCCCATGGTAGGTTGGCTGGTTCTTTTTCGGCGAGCACTCTGACTTTCTTGCCATCGACGACGATCGAATCATCGGTGTAGCTCACCTCGTGCTCGTATTCACCATAGTTAGAGTCATGTTTGAGCAGATGCGCCAGTGTCTTTGTATCCGTCAGGTCGTTTATCGCGACCACCTCTGTATCGCTGCGATCCCATGCGATCTTAAACGCATTGCGACCGATACGCCCAAACCCATTGATTGCTATCTTTGCCATTGTCCCATCCTTTTAAAGCGTTAGCTTGATCTCCTATGTAGTATACAACATGACACTGCTACGCGCACGTTGTCACCGTCTTTATGCTCATCGCGCGATGAGCAGGCCGAGATGGTACAATGAGGTATATGAAGATGAGTGAGTGTATCGCAAAAGCTCGAGAGGTATTTGACGAAGACCAGATGGTTGAGATACAGGACGCTATCACACTTGCCACCGACAAACACAAAGGCCAAAAACGCAAAAGTGGCGAGCCCTATATCACCCACCCTCTCGCCGTCGCAGGCATACTCTGTGATTGGGGCATGGACATCGACTCGATATTGGCCGGCATACTGCATGATACGCTGGAAGATACTGACCTCACAACCGAAGAAATCGAAAAGCGTTTCGGACATGATGTGGCATTTCTCGTCGATGGCGTCACCAAAATCAGCAAGGCTCGTTCTGGTATGCGTGATATCGACAGTTACCTACCTAGTACGAAAGATAACTTGACAAAGCTCCTGATTGCCGTCGGTGAGGACGTGCGCGTCGTGATCATCAAATTGGCCGATAGGCTGCACAATATGCAGACGCTGCAGCATATGCCTCCAGAGAAACAAAAGAAGATCGCGCGCGAGACACTCGAGGTATTTGCTCCGCTTGCAGATCGGCTCAATATGGGACGAGTACGCGTCCAATTGGAGGAACTTGCCTTTTCATATCTGGAGCCAAAGACGTTTAAGCGCTTGAGCCACGAGATCAAAAGTCGTCTCGGCAAGAGTCATCGGAAGCTCGCGACAGTACGCCATAACGTCGATAAAAAACTGACTGAAGAAGCTGTGACACACACCATGGATGGCCGGGTTAAAAGTGTCTACAGCTTGCACAAAAAATTGCAGAAGATACCTGATATCAATGAGATATATGATTTGATTGCACTACGTGTCATTGTCGACGACGTCGCAACATGCTATCGAGTACTGGGTATTATTCATGGGATGTACCAGCCTATGGTCAAGCGTATCAAAGATTACATCGCCCGCCCAAAACCAAATGGGTACCAGAGCCTTCACACAACCGTCATGACAAACAACGGCGAGATCGTCGAGTTCCAAATACGCACACATGCGATGCACGAATACTCCGAACGGGGGCTCGCCGCCAGCTTTCATTACAATGAGCAAAAACTCTCTGAGGCATACAAAAAAGGACAGATCGGCGCCATGCCTGCTGATCTGGCATGGATCACCGAACTCCAAGAAGTCGCAGCTAAATTACGTGACGGCAAAGATGTCGATGTCGAAAACCTCAAGCCGCGCCTCTTCAAAGATCAGATATTTGTCTACTCCCCCAAAGGCGACATCTTCACTCTACCGGAAGGCTCGTTTCCCCTCGATTTTGCCTACCGTGTTCACAGCGATGTCGCCAAGACAGCGGTCGGGTTCAAAGTCAATGGCAAGATGGTGCCGTTTGATCGTGTCCTCGAAAATGGCGACCACATCGAGATCATCACCAAACGCAACACCGGACCGTCACTTCACTGGTTTAAAACAGTCTTGACCAGCCATGCCCGAGAGAAACTGCGCGCTCAGTTAAAGAAACAATAAGTACGATCTACTACTGACATCAAAGCTCTAGATCAAAGCTCCGTATCGCTACGCATCTAGCAGCCGCTCAAGACGAATTTTATAAAATGCATGTTCGATAAACCCATCAAAGTACATGCCCGTAAAATCTACCTGCCATAACTCGTCGGGCAATGTCCACTTGTATGCTTCGTGCTCATAGCTCAACGTGACCTCAACCGTTTCAGCTAGCCGTATCAGATAGAGTGATCTCGTCAATTCATACCCGTATTCGGAAAATAGTTCTGTCGATGTATACAATTCATGGATCTCAGCCTGTGTACAGTCTATTCCAGTTTCTTCGGTCACCTCTCGAATGATCCCATCATATGGAGTTTCACCTTGCTCGATGATGCCGCCTGGCAAATCGTACGCATACGACAACTGAGGATATTTTGTATGCTCGCCAATCGTCAATACCAGCACTTTACCATCACCGTCAACAACCAAGGCCTTGGCGATAGAACCAGTTCGCATTGTACTTTTTCCAAATTCCAAAATCTATGATCCGATATCTACTTATTGGCGCCGTATCGTTCGATACACTCATTGATAATCCGCGTTGCTTCTGCCGCATCACCCCAGCCGACGACACGTGTCGTGCCTGGCTTTTTGAGATCTTTGTAGTGCGCAAAATGATGCTCGATCTTCTGTTTCCATCGGTCGTGGAGATCGGCAAGACTTTTGATTGCATTGTCGGTGTTGCGGTCATCTTCTGGCACGCAGATGATCTTGTCATCGACCTCTCCATCATCTTCAAACTTGAGCACAGCGATTACCTTGGCTTTGAGAAACACCCCAGTCGGGATCGGATCGTTCGTAAGGACAAGTGTATCGAGTTCGTCACCATCCTCGTCGAGCGTCTGCGGGATAAATCCATAATTGACCGGCTTGGCAAAGATGCTCGGTTCCACGCGATCGAGTTCAAACGCCGCAACCTTGCGGTTCCATTCGATTTTGAGCGTTGACCACTTTGGGATCTCGATGACAGTGTTGATGACGCCACTCGCGACATCACCGGGGGTAAGAACTTTGTTAAAATCAGGCATACTGTGCTCCTTTGGTTAATCGTCTTACATTATTTACTGTATGTATTATACCCCTTATTTATTAGTTTGCGATTCCTAACATATCAGGAACTGAAATATGAAAAGTGCTATACTGTCGCTATGTTAGTCATTGGTCATCGTGGTGCAGCCGGAGAAAAGCCTGAAAACTCGCTGGCAGCGATCAAAGCCGGCATGCGGTCTGGTGCCGATATCCTCGAGTTTGATATCCGTCTCACGAAAGACGATCAGCTAGTACTGCTACACGATGACAACTTGAAACGAACACATGATATCGATGCACGTATCGCCGATCACACGCTCAAACAGATCCAGAGGCTCACTGCGGGAACTGCCGCACCGATCTGCACGCTCCGAGAAGTATTTGAGACGGCACTGGGTCGCATCATGCTCAATATTGAGCTCAAGGACAAAGCTACCGGTATTCACGTGCTCGAGCTTTTACGCGAGCCAGAGTTTAAGGGCAACGAGGATATGGTATTTCTCTCATCATTTTCCGCGCGCGAGCTATCCCGCGTCCGTGCGCTCAGCAAAAAGATCAAACTCGCCATGCTCATGCGACTCAACCCGTTTGCATTTCTTGCCTGGGAACGCAAATTGCATCTCAGCGCGGTTGGATTTCACCGTTTGCACCTCAATCCTCTCTCTATCCAGGCGGCACACCAACTCGATATGTTCGTCTATGTCTATACCGTCAACCGTCCTGCTGCCCGCAAAAATCTCGAGCGCCAAGGCGTCGACGGCATCGTCACCGACTACCCGAGTAAATTTGCAGGGTAGATGATGGACGTTAGACATTAGACGATAGACTCAAAAAACATATCGCACTGAATCAATTGTGTTCTTAGCGTCTAACATCCAATATCCAATGTCCAATGTCTATTTGCGGGCTAGTTCATCCAGATACTCGCGCATACGTAGCGCCGCGGTAGCACCTTCGCCGACGGCGCTGGCGATCTGAGCGGTTGCACCCGACCGCACGTCGCCACTGGCAAACACGCCTGGCATCGTCGTCTGCAGACCGATATCAGTTTTGACCATACCGATCTCATCGAGCTCGATCGCAGAGCTTTTCAAAAACCCAGTATTTGGCAGTAGTCCTATAAAGACAAACACTCCGTCAACCGCCAGTGTGGATTGCTCGCCATCATGCGTCACTTTCACCCCGGATACAGTTTTTCCATCTGTCGAGACGATCTCATCGGTCGTCGTCGCGAGATAAACCGTGATCTTGCCAGCCTTCACCGCATCGTCGAGTTCGTGCTGGAGCACGTCGCTGGCGCGTAACTCTGAGCGTACCAGCAGGTCGATATGAGTCGCGAATTTGGTCAGAAACAGCGCTTCTTGGACGGCCGAGTTGCCGCCGCCGACAACTGCAAGTTTTTTCTCACGATAAAACGCGCCATCACACGTTGCACAGTAATGCACACCACGGCCATAATATTCGGCTTCGCCCGGAATACCGAGCTTCTTGTAGTCAGACCCTGTTGCGATCAGTACAGCACGAGCCTTGAGTACGCCATCCATCATCGTCACGATTTCTTTGTAATCACCCTTATCGACAATGCTCACTACCTCACCATAGCGGATATCAGCGCCAAATCGCTTGGCTTGTGCTTCGAGTTGCTCGGCGAGTTTGAGCCCTTCGATGCCATCGGCAAAGCCCGGATAGTTATCCACCCAGTCAGTTGTCGCAGCAAGTCCGCCCACCACGCCTTTTTCGAGCAAAACTGTATCGAGGTCTTCGCGCGTCGTATAGACCGCCGCTGCCAATGCACTTGGCCCTGCGCCGATCATGATGATGTCGTGGAGAGTAGTGTCGTGTTCCATACGTGTTATATCGCCCCTTGGTTGGTAACTGTGGTTAAATCAGTTTTCATTAAATTTTCAATTGACAGTTCACACACATAGACACATCCAGACTACGTTGTTTGATCATTGAGAACTGTCAACTCATTGTAAATTGTAAACTGTGAACTGTAAATTTTTCCTATCACTTAGGCAATCGCTTGCATCAGTGCGCTCGGGTTCCAGCCGATCGACGCCACCTGCTCGTCACCTGCCTCGTTCGTCACCGTGACTACCGGTACAGTACGCGCACCACTCTTGGCGACGATAGCCGCCTCGGCCTCGTGGTCATCATCGATATTGACGACACGATATGTTTTGCCTTTGAGATCAAGCAGCTTTTTGACTTGGACACAATAGCTACACGTCGTCCGTGTATAGACTGTTATTTGTTTTGACATACCCCTCCTTATTACTCATCCTATTATATAGCGCCTTAGCGTAAGCGCAATACACTATATATTGTGTTTTTTACTATTTAACTGTTTTTACTTCAACGATGAACGCGAGCGGACCAGCAGGACGACCTAGCTGAGCGGCATTTTCGCCATACGCCTGAGCGGTCGGTATGGTCAGCTTGACGATCGCGCCCTCTTTTTGTCCTGTCAGACCCTTCGTCCAGCCTTCGATCACACCATTGAGTGGGAACTCAATCGGCGTCGTCGTCCCATCGACATTGGTGCTATCAAATATCTTGCCATCACTTGTCCAGCCGAAATAATTGGCATTGATCGTCGAATTGCCTGCCAGTTCCTTGCCTGTGCCCGGCACCAGTTCCTCGACTCGCAATTCTGTCACGCCAGCTGCATCAAATGCAGAAGCACTGTAACCGTCCAATGGACGCAATTTTGCTTTGCGTTCCTCGGCAGCTTTTTGCGCATCAGCCACTTGTTTTTCGTAATCGATCTCTGCTTGCGACTTCACTGGTGTATTTGCAGCGGGCAGCATAAACAGGAAAAATGACCCTAGTGTACCGATGATCATGACGACCGCAATCACCCAAATCCCCATGCGCTGCGATGTGGTCGTCGAAAGTTCTGACGCCATATATATCCTCCTCAATATTTGATACAACTCATAGTATTATAGTGATATTTATAGCCAGAAACAACGACGAAACTTAGACATCTATCTCGAACTGTTTGAGCTTCTTCTTGGCAGCTTCGCTTGCACCTGTCTGTAACTGTAGAAGCTGCGCATATATTCCATCTGTCTTTGCAAGCTGACGAGGTGTACCGACTTCATCTATCCGACCGTTTTTGATCGTGACGATACGGTCGACGTGCGCAATTGTGCTGAGGCGGTGTGCGATGATGATCGTCGTGCGGCCTTTCATGAGTCGATCCAGTGCTTCTTGGACAAGTTTCTCCGCACGGCTATCGAGACTACTCGTCGCCTCATCGAGTATCAGGATGGGCGCGTCTTTGAGGATGGCGCGCGCGATCGCGATGCGCTGCTTTTGGCCGCCACTGAGTTTGAGACCGCGCTCACCGATCTCGGTATCAAACCGATTTTCTAGTTTGTCGACAAAATCCAGTGCGTTCGCCGCACGCGCCGCATCTTCGATATCACGTTCGGTCGCATGCGGATTGGCATAGGCGATGTTTTCGCGGATCGTCCCGCTAAAAAGTGCCGGGTCTTGAAACACTACTGCGATATGTTCGCGCAGACTCGTCTGCCTGACGCTGTGGATCGGCGTACCGTCGATCGTGATCGTACCCACTTGCGGATCATACAGCCTGAGAAGCAGACTTGTCAGTGTCGTCTTGCCCTCACCACTCTCGCCGACTAGCGCGACCTTTTCACCAGGACGCACTTGAAACGATACCTCGTGTAGCACCTGGTCACCTTTGTCATAGCCAAACGACACATTGTCATAGACCACCAGTCCTTTCGACACCTCGAGCGCCGGCGCATGATCTTTGTCGGCGATGCTTGGTTCCATCTCCATAACTTTGAAATAATCTTTGCTACCTGCGATGGCTTTTTGCGTATTGTCGACGATGAAACTCATGTTGAAGATCGGGAAACGCATCATATTGATGAGCTGTATCAGAAGCACCATCTCGCCGATCGTAAAATGTGCGTTCGCAGTATTGACGAAGAGATAGGCGAAGATCGCAAAGAAGATGACATTGAGCACAAGTCGGCGCGCGATGTCCATGTTATGCCAGTAGCGCGATTGTTTGTGGGTAATGCTGACTGTCTCCTGAAACTTCCGTTCAAAATGTCGAAATTCGAGGTTCTCTTGGATAAAACTTTTGACCACGCGGATCTGTGCGATCACTTCGGCAAATCGCCCGCTCGCGACATCGGTTGCGTGATTTTTCTGGTCCTGCCAGTGCTGCCATTTCTTGCTCGTGAGTGCCGTCAGCCACATGAAAGTCGGATAGAGTATGAGGAGCAACAGCGCCAACTGCCAGCTATAGATACAGACGATGACGAGCGTCAGTACCATCGTGAGATACATCTGGAAAAAGTTGTTTGCAAACATATTGGCAAACTGCGTCACCTCAAAAATCGTACGATTGAGACGATTTATGATCGTACCTGTCAGTTCGGTGTCGTAGTAACTCTGAGGCAGCTTGAGCAGATGAGTATAGTAGCGTTCACTGAGTTGTTTTTTGAGTTTCGCGCTCATGACATCGCCGAGGTACCCGCCCCAGTTGGTGAAAAGTGTATTGGCGACATCGGCAGCAAAGAGCCACACGGCGATCCACAGTGCACCACTGACGTCAGCGTTGCCCGACTGGATAGAGTGTACGATGAGGTCAGTTGCCGCCTTGATCAAAAATGGCGTCGCGAGCGCCGTCACGCTCATGAGGATAGAAAATGTAATGATGCCGAGATAATACGGCCACAAATTGCGCGCATAGCCCAGGACTCGAAAGAGGATATTCATATCTATGTATTATGGCACAGCTCAGCCCGCTCGGATAGACTCAGCGACGCCGGCGTGAACGTTTCATGATGCCTAATATGACGAGAGCATTCACAAATTCTTGAAGATGTGTTTCATCGATCTCTCTTTCGCACACTCTTTTTATTTTACTCATAGCCTCCAGCTCTGCGGGTGTATCGCCCACAAGAACTAATTGCTGCGTATCTTCATCATTATGCCCTACCGGGTAACAAGTATCGTCATAATAATACCCAAAGGTGAGTTCTTGCCTGGGCGGCTTTCCGGATGTGATATATAACGTCCGATCAACATAAAAGAGAATATTTTGTTGATAGATACGCTCTTGAATCGATGTGTCGTCACCCTCTTCTAAAGCATCTTGTTGCGCATGAGCGAGTAACGCGTCTGGGAAGCTTCCAGATACGACATCTTCGTGATCATATATAGCTGTGTCTGGATCACCTGATAGTGAATCATCAAGTAAATCTGCGGCAAGCCCTGATGCAACAACTGCAGGCCAATGAGCAATCAATTCTTCATCCGTAAGAGAATTTTGCTCGAGAATAGTTATTTCCGTCTCCCATTCTGCACCCCGCCCTTCAATTAACACCGCGTAATACGTATTACAGCCGTCTTTGCCCCTTACTTCTGCTGATCGAGATATATAGTAGCCCGTGCCTCGTAGTCTTGCTCTACCGTCATGCTTGAGTAGCTCGTCGATAGCAGGCAGCATTGTCACTTCAACAAATTGCCTGCTATCACGTGCCGTATAGATACCTGTAGCTTCTTTTAAAGCCCGAAACTTCAATTCAGCAGGTGACGTATGATCTTTATCCATAAAACAGCTTAATTTATCTTTATATTACCGCGCTGTATTGGTAATGGACCGAGTGACATATCAGGTGAGATGAAGAGTGTTGAGAATGGCTGGTAAATCGAAAGCCCGAAGGAGTCAGCAGCCGTCTCACCGATACGTGCTCCATCGACTGCTTCGACGATGACCGTCACGCTTTGTATGGTTGCATCGGTTTTGAGCGTGGCCGCGGCCTGGAACGTCGCGAGAGAATTGTTGGCGCTACTCGTCGTCAGCCACTTGATCGATGTCGCGTTGAGATCAAATGTGTGACAATTCGCCGCAGTCGGTTTGTTACAATTTGTGCCTGTCTTGTAGCTCAATTGCAAATCACTTTGTTTGGCAATCGCACCATCTTTGTCGTATCTCACACTAAACCCAAATCTTGCAAGTGTCGGCTGAGTGATCCACGGAAGATTTACGCCATAACCAGGCTCGATCATAATCGTTTTTTGACCGCGCACTTTGATACCCGATGTCGGATCATAGACGACGAGATAGCCTATGTTCGGCACACTCCAATTACCTGCAATATCCTGTGTACGCACAGAAATTTTATACACGCCAGTCACAAAATCTGTCGTATGGACGACTTGAGCGATGCCGTTAGCGATAGCCATACGTGCTCCATTACCTTGACCTGGATCGACATCGCCGATGAAATATTCTGCTCGTGCTATACCCGAACGCGTATCGCTCACCGGCACACTTAGCTGCGATGTCTCAGTTGTTTTCTTAGGATTCAGCGACCATGAAAGATCGCCTACTATAGGCACCGTCACATCAATCTTGAGTACGATAGTCCCATTTGCGCAGTTATCCGCGTGATCACATACTCGTGCTGATGTATACTCGTGTACACCCTCCATCGATGCAGTCGTATCAGTAGGTTGAGTGATCGTGGCGTCGAGATTATCCATGACATCCCACGTGATAATTGTCTCGTGATTACGCCATGCATCGAGCGGCTGACCATCGGCGATTATCGGCGTAACGCTTGGAGCAGTTTTATCGATCTTGAGCGCTACTTCACCTGTCGCGCAGTTACCTGCACTATCGCATACTTGATCGCTCCGATAGATATGCTCACCCTCTTGTGAAGCGATGGTTGTGGTAGGCGCTACGATAGTCTCGCCGCTATCGTCACTTACTTGCCACGTGATGGTCGCATCGTGATTGAGCCACACATTCG
>CAYWYG010000029.1:0-9326 GCA_964462335.1 uncultured Candidatus Saccharibacteria bacterium
ACTTACCACTTACCACTTACCACTTACCACTTACCACTTACCACTTACCACTTACTACTCTCTCGCGTACCCACCCATCGATCGAGCCGGCGCCCATGACGAGCACGAGGTGGCCGGTATCGCGGTGGCGACATATGGCGTCCCAGAGGGCGTCGTCAGGCGCAGCTACGTGCACTTTTGATCGATCGGAGATGTGTGCTGAGAGCTGTTCTGGGGTGAGTGTCTCGAGCGACGGGTCTTCGCGGCTGAGGTAGGTCGGTAGCCAGTAGATGTCGTCGGCACTAGCAAATACGTCGTCGGTATAGTCGCCCCATATCTCGTGCTGGCGGACGTTTTGATGCGGTTGGTAGACGAGCGTGATATGATCGCTGAGCTCGCGTGCCATCTGAAGTGTTGCTCTGATCTCCGCAGGGTGATGCCCATAGTCAGTGTAGAGGTTGTCAGAGAGCTTCTCAAACCGGCGACCAGTGCCAGGGAACTCATTGATAGCCTCGACAACAGTTGACGTTGGACGTTGGACATTGGACATTGGAGTGGCCGTATCAGAGACTTTTCTATCGTCTATCGTCCATCGTCTATCGTCGACAAAAAGTTTTTCCAAAACTTTTTGGACTAAAAACGCATTCTGCCGCACGTGCTTCCCAGCGAGCGTAATGTGACTCAGGTCCATCAGCTCGTCGTAGGCCTCGTAATTTGCCTCAAATTCGCCGAGATAACGACGATCTTTTTCCCACAATACCGTATATGCTGATTGTTGTATAAATTGGATAAACGCGTGTTTGTACTCATCGACCGTTGTGTATGTATCTACGTGATCATAATCAAGCGCGGTGATAATGCTTATCGTCGGTTCAAAATGCAAAAAATTGCGGTCGTATTCATCGCACTCGTAGACGAAATACTCGCTAGCGCTATCAAAACGCCCACTTGGTCCCCAGGAGACTGTTGTGCCAATTGAATAGCTAAGCGGTATGCCGAGGGCGTGAAATGCATAACAAAGTAGACCAGTTGTGGTTGTTTTGCCATGTGTGCCAGCCACGGCGATGAGCTTGAGATCGCGTTCGCGGATAAATTCTGCGAGGAACTCATCGCGCTTGCTCGCACGGATACCATGCTCACGGGCAAACGCCAGCTCAGGATGGTCATCAGGCAGGGCGCTTGTGTAGACGAACCAATCAATCGGTGATGATCCGTGCGCACGGGCGATCTGCGGGCCGTCTTGTCCGATCATCACTTCAATCCCGCGCTCACGCAGCTGGGTGGTCATGGGGTTGTCGCTCAGGTCAGAACCGAGCACGTCATAGCCAGCATCATGTGCTATCTCGCAGAGCGGACCGATACCGACCCCACCTAGACCAGAAAAATATATACGCATATGTTTATCATCGCATGAAATCGAAAATAGAAAAAATGAAATAGAAAAATGAAATATAAAATATGGGGTGAAACACTTTCGCGGGGATGAAGTTTGTGGTTAAATAGACAGCAAGGAATTACCAAAACCAAACATGATCACGCGACTTATCTACTATTTTTTCGAACGGCGTCATTATTGGCGTGACGTGACGTTTTCTGAGATGGCAGAGCTCTACGCCAGCCGAGCGCTCCGCACGCTGGCGGTCAGTATGGTGACGATATTCATCGGGGTATATCTGTATCAAAATGGTTACGACGTGACATTTATCATGCTGTATTTTGCAAGCTATTTTCTGTATCGAGCAGCGCTGGCATACCCGTTTGCCTATGTCATCGCACGTATCGGACCAAAACACGCGACATTACTCAGTAACTTCCTCTACGTACCGGCATTGTTACTGCTCGTGACGTTGCCGGAGTATGGTATCTGGGCTTTGATCGGCACGGCATTGTTCCAAGGGCTCTCGGTGACACTCTACGATATGGCGTATCTTGTGGGCTTTTCCAAAGTCCGCCACGAGGAGCATGCTGGCAAAGAGCTGGGCTATATGAATATGCTTGACCAGATCGCCAAAGGTACTAGCCCGATCATCGGTGGGTTTGTCGCTTATCTATTTGGGCCTCAATCGACGTTATTGCTTGCATCAGTTATCTTTGTAACTGCGGCGATCCCGTTGTTTTTTACCCCTGAGCCGGTCAGGACACATCAGATCATCACATTTCGTGGCCTGCCGCGGCGCAAGATAGCACGCAGTGTGTTCACGAACATATTGATAGGGTGTGATGTAATCGCGAGCGGTCTCGTCTGGTCACTCTTGCTTATCACGACAGTGTTTAGCGTGACGTCCAATGCCGTCTATGCACAGCTGGGTATATTGTCGTCCATCACACTGGTTACAAGTATCATCGTTGCTCGTGTTTTCGGTCTCATCGTCGATAAACATCGAGGGGATGAGCTACTTCGGGTCGGGGTGGTTGCCGACAGTTTACTGCATGTTGCGCGGCCTTTTGTCGGATCGGCTGTGGGTATCGGGCTAGTCAATGTTGTCAATGAGATGGCGACAACCGCCTACGCAATGCCGTATACAAAAGCGATGTTTGCGCTTGCTGATGATCTTCCAGGTTACCGAATTGTCTACATGTCGCTTATGAGCGCCGCAATAGCGCTGGGCGCGTCGATGTTTTGTGTAATAGTGGCGGGGCTGTCGCTTATGTTCACGACACCACAATCTCTTCAAATCAGCTATGGTGTGATCGCGGTTCTAGTACTGGGCATCATCCTGCATGGGTTCTCGGCACTGCGTCCCAGGCATTGGTGGTCGAAGTAGGGTATACTTATAAGCAGAAGCAGCATATATGAGTAGTATCAATCGAAGGGCAATCGCGCGGTTCTATGGGTGGATACGACATATCCGTACGTGGCAATTGTGTGTCATCTTGGTTCTTGCAGTTGTTGTGACCGCTTCGCTGCTCCGTATGAATAGTATCAGGATGGATGACCTCAGGAACGCAGTCTATCGAGCTGATGCCTCAGGTGACCCTGCCAAGATCAAACAGTCGCTTGTTGATCTGCAAAACTACGTCAGCCATCACATGAATACGTCACTAGGCAAAGGCGTGTATCTGGAAAAGACCTACAATCGCGATCGTGATGCAGCGCTCAATGCTGCGACAAGCTCGACCAATCCAAAAGCGGCAGAGTACCAGCAGGCAAGTTTCGAGTGTCGTGCTCGTTTTACCAACACAGGGCATACGCTGTATAGCAGTGAGTATGTTGCGTGTGTTGTTGAACGTCTCAAGGCTCTCGGTGCAAGCAGCGATGCCGAGCCGGTACTCACGTTGCCCTTGCCAGATAATTATCACTACAATTTTGCGTCGCCGTATATTTCGTTTGATTTTGCCGGCTTTGGGGTAATATTTTGTGGTGTTATCACCTCTGTTATAGGACTCCGCCTTATCGTGGCGGCCGCATTGAGATATGTCCTGAGACATCGGTTCAAATCCATATAACAGTTGACATCAGAGGCGACCTCAGATATTGTAGATCTCGTAAGAGTTTAAAGGAGGAGAACCTGTCTATGGCAGCTTACAAACACACTAACTCAAAAGGGGTAACTTACTTTTTGCACAAAAAAGACGTCGTCCTACGTGGCGGCAAAAGCCAAACCATTTACTTTTTTGCAAAGACTGAAGGCGGCAAGGGTACACCTTGTGAGCTTCCATCTGGCAAAGAAGTCACTGAGAACCCACGCAACGGTTTCTTGACTGTTCGTAACAAGAAATAATCTAGTCGTTGTCAAAAAAGCACCGTGTAACAGCGGTGCTTTTAGGTTAGTTTGCGTCGTAACGCTTATGGTGGTACGATGAAGAAAACAAACAAGGTGCCAAAATGACCCGCTCCACCTCATAGGGGCGGGTCTTTGGATTGACAAAAACGTAATTGTTATGCTATAATAGGACATTATGACAGCATGGCAACCGAACCCAGATAGAGACACACCTCAAGATGACTTAGGTGGACATGACTATGTCCCGACTTTTGCAGAAGCTAGTGCTATGACTGGGGCAGGGCTGGGCGGTCCTCGCGAGAAGCGCATTGTAGCTCGTGGCAACGCACGAAATGTATATGAAGAAGAGTTTAACCTTACGGGTAGGGGTGGCGGCTCTCCCGATTCTCCTGGTAAGGCTATGGCACGACGTGCAGCCAGGGCTAGTGGTGCGCTCGCAGCAATGGATGAGGGTTTCACGCCTGCTGAGATTGCGGCACGATTTCGTGCTCGTGATGAGCGCAAAAATGCGAGCTAGATCACGGACATTTGCTAAAGTAATGCTATAATTACCTCCACATAAACCGGAGGTTTTTTATGGCAGACGAACAACAAGTAACTCGTGAAGTACAGACGACGGAAGAGCAAGTAGGCGCTACAACAGTACGGCGACAGACGGTCGCACAGCGCACATCGGTGCCGGCAGGTGTCGTCGCTCAACGTGTCATATGGTATATTACCGGTTTCATCATCGCGTTGCTCGCACTTCGTGTCGTGCTACTGCTGTTTGGCGCTAATCGCGTCGGCTTTGTGGACTTTGTGTATAGTTTTAGCGGCATCTTTGCCGCACCGTTTGCTGGTATATTTTCGACGCCATCGTATGATGGCAAATTTTACCTCGACAGTGCCAGTCTCGTCGCAATAGCCGTATATGCGCTCGTCGGTTGGGGTCTCGCAAAGCTTTTTACGATCAATAATAAATAATCTTCTCTGAGTCTCGTAGTGCTTTATCACTTATGGTGGGGGCGGAAGGGATTGAACCTTCGACCAATCAGTTATGAGCCGACTGCTCTAACCGCTGAGCTACGCCCCCGGCAGAAGTGATCAAGTCTACGAGTATTGTAATACGTTATGGCATGATTGTCATCTGTTGAACATCGTAGTGGTATACTGGTACTATCGGATACATAAGAACAAACATGAACTGGCCTCATATATATCATCTCGTCCGACGTCACGCGACACTCAACAACGGAGTGCTGCTTGTGGCGGGTGTCATCGTGGTAGCAAGTATCTGGAATACGCTCGAGACTCTGCAGCGTAACTTTCGTTTGCAGCAGAAAGTCGATGTTCTCGCCCAAGAGATAGAGGTTGCCAAACTTGAAGCTGAAACCCTCGAGTTGCAGCAGCAATATTATCAGAGTGCCGAGTATATTGAGCTTACGGCTCGTGCCAAATTGGGCAAAGCGATGCCCGGTGAAAAAGTAATCATATTGCCCGCTTCGCCGAAATCTGCGACCGCCTCTCTCCCGACAACGACAGTAGTGAAGCCAGAGAAAAGTAATCTTGAGAAGTGGATGCAGTTTTTCTTTGGGAGGTAAACCGACAATTACCGTGGATACTGAGCAAGTTCCAAGATGATACCCTCTGGACCTTTGAAGTAGACGATTCGTTTTCCCTTGTAATTCGGTACATCTTGCACGTCAGAGTAGCACTCAACTCCGAGAGAGAGCAGGTGTTGATACCATGCGTCGATATCGTCCACACAAAAGGCAAAATGTCGTATGCCGATCTGATTTGCGTATCCCATTAGGGGATCGTGCTGACCGACTGGTCGGTCATAAGACAATAACTCCAGTACTGTCTGAGCGTTAGGAATCTGCATCGCGACGAACCGTGCACGCACTCCCTCTAGCCTAACCGTTTTATCGATCCATTTTCCCTCTAGTGTACGTTGAGCGACTGCTTGAAGGCCTAGCTGCTCAAAGAACTGCTGTGCAGCTTGGAGATCATGGACAACGATATTGATGTGATCGATATGGGATATCTTCATAGGGGCATTGTAACACTAATATTTGCGGATCTCACCTCCGACCTCTGAGTTTTCGCTTGTCGCGAAAACTCAGAGGTTACAATCACCTTAACTACTCGGCTAATATATTATCAACAAAAAACGACTACTGATGAGTAGTCATTTTTTCTTGGTTGCGGGGGCAGGATTTGCCCACATGCTGCAGGCCCGAAACTTCATCTTTGAAAACAAGTTTTCAAGAGAAGATTTCCTTGCGATCCGCCGACTGGCGGATCTCACCTGCGACCTCTGAGGTCTCAGTATCAAATCTCACCCTGACCACGTAAAAAGTCGGTCATCAGACCGACCATTTACGTGGTTGCGGGGGCAGGATTTGAACCTGCGACCTCTTGGTTATGAGCCAAGCGAGCTACCGGGCTGCTCCACCCCGCGATAATATGTGTAAACCAGTGAGTGCAATGTGCGCTCATAACCAATGGGGTTATGAGCGATTATTGACGAAGAGGAGCTACCGGGCTGCTCCACCCCGCGTCGTCGGAGTCGACTACGAGCGCGCTGGTTTCCGCGCAAGCGCGAAAAGCCGCTCGCTCTTCGTCGCCTCCTCCTCTCAAAACAAAATATAGCAGGTGCTAATTTTGTTTTGTAGGAAGCCACAAAAAGTGCTCCACATACATTAGCACATCTGTTACCACTTAGTCAAACTTCTAATGATGTACGTATAATGCGCGTCATCCTGTGCGACTATTCTTGATCCTAAAATCCAACATCTAGGCTCTAATCTTTGAGCACGCAACGCGGACGATTTCGCTCCAGCTGGGGAAGGCGTGCAGCGCATTGGCGACTTCGGCGCTGGTCAGGCGGTGCTGGATGGCGACGGTGAGTTCATGGATGATCTCGCCAGCGTGCGGTCCGACGACAGTGCCGCCTATCAGTATGCCGTTGCGATCGGTGATGACTTTGCAAAAGCCTTCGCGGATATCGGTGATATTGCTGCGCGAAATGATATTGAGCGGCGCGATCGCTTTTTTGATCTCGAGATCTTTGCGCAGACAATCAGCCTCGCTCATACCGACCGAGGCGACTTCTGGAGTCGTATATGTGACACGGGGTACGGCACGGTAATCAGTCGAGAGCTTGTGTTTACGCAATATATTGTTGGCGACGACTCGGCTCTCGTAGACGCCGACGTGCGTGTACATATACGTACCGAGCACATCACCCGCCGCGTAGATATGCGGTACTGACGTTTGCAGATGCTCATTGACTCCGATACCTTTGTGGCTATAATCGACGCCTGCGTTTTCGAGCCCGAGGTCAGTCTGAGGCACTTTGCTTGTGGTGATAAGGACTCGTTCGGCCTTGGTGGTGTGCTGGTCGCCGCCGCGCAGGTAGGTGATCTTGACCATTGGACCTTCGTTGACGACAGAGATAACTTTGGCTTTTGCGAGAACACTGGCGCCACGCTTTTTTGTGAGGAAATCCTCGACGACGATGCTGGTTTCTTCGTCCTCAGTCGGGAGTAGTCGCGGAGCGATGTCGGCGATGGTGACTTTGCTTCCAAATGTACTAAATAGTTCGGCGAACTCACACCCTGTGGCGCCGCCACCGATAATACAGATTGATTTGGGCGGGCGTGTCAGGTCGAGGGCACTGCGGGAGGTCAGATAGTCGACTTTGCTGAGCCCTGCGATGTCAGGGAGTGGCATCGTCGAGCCAGTTGCAATCAAAAATCGCTCAGAGCTGACATGACGACGATTGACCGATATCTCATGAGGACTGAGAAAATGCGCGACGCCGTCGAGGACAGTGATACCTTGCGAGCGGTAGTATTTCTCACTCTCAAATGTACCGGTGCGTCGGACGGCAGTATCTTTCCAGGCTTTGATGCTCGGGTAGTTATAGCCCATCGCTGCCAGTCGGATACCAAATTTTTTTGAGCCGCGTACACTGTCATAGGTGTTTGCGACATGCAACAGGGCCTTACTCGGTACGCAGCCGTAGTTAGGACATTCGCCACCGAGAGGGCCGGCTTCTGCGATAGCGACACGTTTACCGGCACGCGCGACGATATCTGCAGCCACACTACCGCCAGCGCCCGAGCCGATGACGATGAGGTCGAAATCATAGTGTTGTTTTGCCATGCCGTTGTCTCCTCGTTTAGATAATCATGCGATGTTGTTCGTACATATATGCGGCGTCGGGATGATATTGGGCGAGCTGTTCGCCTGCAATGCGCCGTATATCCTCCGATGTTACCTCTGTTTTTTCTTCAAGCCAGTCTATGACGGCTCGGCAGACGCGCTCGGCAGCAGTTTGCGCCTCTCCTTCAAATGCCTGCACGGTACGACAGGCGGCTAATATACTGGCATGCAATTTGAGTGGATCAAACTTTTCACTATTGTGCGTGCCATGTTTTACGACGTAGGCTTTCATATGCTCACTCCTATATAAAATACGTAGAGATATAATGCGGCGGCAAATAGTCCAATACCAGAAGCGCATTGCAGGAACACTTTATTTGCTTCACGCCAACGTTGTACGTCGCTGAGACGATGGCCTCCAGCTAAAAGTATGGTGACAATTGCCAGAGGGATACTGATAGCAACACTGTAGGCGGCGATGATAGCAAGATGGCTGCTCGACGTTGCGTATAGTCGCACAATATAACTGACCGACGCCATAACGACGAAAGTAAATGGCAATTCAGCAACGACCGTGACAGCTCCAAGCACCGCAGCTTCTACGGTGTTTTTCGTCGACTTTGCGCGGTTTCTCAGATAGTCGGCGAATGCACGAGGTATCCAGAGCATCGTGCCGTGTCCGTGCCGGAAGTAGGCGACAAGTACCAAGATACCTACGGTGGTTGATGCAATCGCGAGCGTCGTGATCACGTCGGTCAAAGAGCAGTAATAAAAGATATCCCATACATAGAGGAGTCCAGCGATGATGAGACCAGTCATCATGGCTACCCCAGCGATATACGTGACGTTCAAGACGAGAGTTCGATGGAGTGCATGGCGTCGGCCGAGAGAGTGCCCGCTCAGAAGCGTCAATACGCTGACACCCAGCTGGAAGCCGGCATGTACCAATGCAAACAACCCGATGGCGATAACCGGTATGAGTGATTCAAATGTTGAGTTGTTCATAGTTGTTTATTTCGTCATTTTCTATTCATTATCTAACCACAGTTTACCCCTAAAAGTCAAAGAGCTTACGCCTGTTTTAGTAGCTATTTGTATAGTAATGTGATATTACTATTGACAAAACGTAAGCTTTTTGTTATCATGTATATATAACCAAATAAAATAAATAGAAAGTCCACCATGACAAAAGCCCAAGCCGAAACCAAACTGACACAAACTGTCCTCGAGACCTGGAACCGCCTACGTAGCACAGCAGAGCTCCAATCCCTCATCGCACGTCGTAGTCTGGCTCTTGCTGAAATCGAAATTGACGAGTAAATTGAGATCATACGATTTGCCGTATATGGTGTCACCACGAAAAATACCCTATCTCTCGATAAGGTATTTTTCGTGGTAGCACCAGGTAGGCTTGAACTACCGACCTCAGGCTTATGAGTCCTGCGCTCTAACCAGCTGAGCTATGGTGCC
>CAYWYG010000030.1:0-2968 GCA_964462335.1 uncultured Candidatus Saccharibacteria bacterium
AACAAAACTACATGCCGCGAGAACGCAGCATGTAGTTTTCTAGTGCAAACAGATAGCTTCTAGTTTGTCAGGGCAGTATACGTGACTGTGTCAGTATATGTGCCAGTTGGCTTGGTCGTATCAGCTTTGGCCGAATACCAAACTGTCGTGACTTCACCACTTCCCGCAGCAGCGCTGGTTGTACGAAGCAATTGATCAGTGGTCTTCACTCCTAAGAATACGTGTGAATCAGTCGTCTGATCAGTCAGCGCGCTATACGACGCGCTGAAGTTGCTACCAGCCGTCAAGTTCGCTGTACCTGAAGCAATACCGTAGCCCCATGTGTTGTTCGAAAGCGCGGCTGGTGAACCCCATGTCGTGCTACTCGACGTCGGTATGTTGTTACCCCCATTGACGAGGTTGGTATTTGCGTCAGCATCTTTGAGGCTGAGGTTGTACCCGGTCGTATGGTTTGTCGTCACCGTCACCGTATCACTTGCGGTAGTCTGTGCACCACCCGATACAGGGACGATGTTCAGCGTCACCGTACCACTGGTCGTCACACTGATGGACGAAGCCAGCACGGCGTTGATCGTCGTGTTTGCCGTTGCTGCGGATGCAGCCACTGGTGCCAACGCGACACCCACCACACCGACCAACGCAGCGGTCGATGCAAGGCGGGATTTGAGTGCTTGTCTCATGTTTGTTTTTCCTTTCTTAGTAGATCCTTGATAGTGCATTATCGGGCATAAAGGTAGATATGTCAATAACTTTTATGCTTTTTTCCGATACGTGATATTACAGAGTTCATTGATTGGTACATCAATAACGGGCGTCTATTTCTGTGGTTCATCTCCATAGCTACGGTTACCATAGCCGCTTGAGCCACTCCGGCCCATGCGCTCACCTCGTAGTAGATCAAACACGACTCCCCCACCGAGAAACATCAACATGCCAAAACCGAGGCGACGTAGAAATTCGCCCCGTTCCATCGGAGTATCCAACAGTGTAGCAATCTGCTGTTTCATGACTGGTTTGTTATGTTTGTTTTATTGAGGTACCAGCAAAAGCATACTATAGCTTCCCCAAAAGCGCAAGCATCTTTTCTCGCGCATGCTAAATCGTCGGGATAAGTGTGCGGACGGGTTTCAGCACTGGACGACGATACTGCACGGCCATACGCGCCGGTGCACGCATACGCGGTAGCGCATCAGCGCTGTGTCCAACAGGACGAAATCCATCGACACTACGCACCTGCCCTGCCAGCGTCGCTGTAGCGGCAGGTTTCATATGCTGCGGGGGTGATGACAGATGCGATACAGATGAAACATCCGCGATAGCACCACGAGGATAGTGGTGAGCACGAGATTGGTGCGCCCGGGTGGCCACACGCGGTATTGAGACGACATGTTCTCGGGCTGGCGTCACGGTGGTGGCCACGGACAATATGTCCGTCGTGACATCACGGCGGCGGTTTTTGAGCCATACCATAGTGATACCAATCTGATACATCAAGATAATCGGAAGTGCCATAATCGTCTGGTTCACGACGTCAGGCGTCGGAGTAATCAGCGCCGCAAGGATAAATGATGTCACGATCACGTGCCGGTGATACTGCATTAGCCGAGACGGCTTCAGCGGCGTCGCCGAGTTGATGACGAGAAGTATCAGCGGTATCTGGAACAACAGCGCTCCTGCCAGTAAATACGCAAATACAAACGACAGATATGAATCAACTGTCAACAGCGAACTAATCTGGTCGATGTTGATACTCGTGAGAAAATAGATTGCCGCAGGCAGCGTCGCATAGTAGGCAAAGAGCACGCCGATCAACGCCAAGAGTGCTGATGCGCATGTATACATCACCACCGCACGACGCTGGGTCGCCTTCATGACTGGTGCAACAAACTGAAATAGATGATAGATTACTACCGGCATGACAAGGATGAAGCCGATATACATACAGATTTTGATGATAAAGCTCAAACCCCCGGCCGGCGTCAGATAATACAGTTCTCTCCCCTCGAGCGGCGCGGTCAGCAATCGGACGACATGGTCAAACAACGGATATACTGCGCCCGATGCCACGACAAACCATGTCCCGATCCAAAATAATCGGTTTCTCAGCTCGTGTACATGCTCCAGAAACGTCAGTTGTTGCCCTGAATCGGCAAATGCCGCTGGACGCTTAGCCGTTTTTGCCCGAGGTATCATCCTTTTTATCATCGTCAGATAGACCCTTCTTGAGTTCCTTTGCCGAGGCGCCTATCGTTCGTGCCAACTCAGGCAGCTTTTTTGCACCAAATAGCAACAAGATGATCAAAAAGATAAAGATAAGTTCTGTTGGGCCAAGTGTTGGCATGGTGTCTCCCTCGTTATATGAAATAGTACTGACACCATAGTATATTGCTCATGGCAATAAGACAAGCCCTCAGGCGGCAAGCCGCTCACGAATCGCTTTTTCGATCTGTTCGTTCGACTCGTACCGTATATATGGCATGCCAGCCGCATCAGCACCATCGCAAAATTCCTGTCGGTCATCGATCATGAGACACTGCGACACGGGCAGACTCAGCTGACGGGCGGCCAATTTAAATATCTCTGGATCTGGCTTGACCATATGAACCTCATACGACAATATAGTGACATCAAATAGCTGGTCCAATTCTTGCTGGCTAAAGATCGTTTCCATAACACCACTGCCCACATTACTAAGGAGCGCCGTCTTGTGCGTCATACGAAGGTGCCGCACATATGCAAGCAACTCTTTGTTGGTGGTGTGGTGCTGGTTGATCGCTTCTCTCACCCGCTCATGATCCATGCCGATGATATCACCGACACGAGCAGCATACTCTTCCTGCGTGATATACCCGTAATCAGTCGCGAGGTGCGCATCAGCTAATTCTTTGTGACGCTCAGGCGGGCACAAGTTTTTAAACGTAAAATAGCTCGTCCCGACGAGCACGCCAAAACAGTCAAAGATAACCGC
>CAYWYG010000030.1:3068-8562 GCA_964462335.1 uncultured Candidatus Saccharibacteria bacterium
GCGAAGCTCCCCCGCGAACCGCTACACGTCGTCGTCCAGACTCGTTTGATCTGGTCACCGTTTTCGAAGAGTTCGTAGACGTATTTTTTGCCAGTCGCACACGCCCCGCGATCATCGTTCTCTACCTCATTGAGCACTCGCTCCTTGTCGAAGCCTACTCGCGATAGTGCATAGACAAACTGTTGATAGCCCTCATAGGTGTTATCGTAGTCGCTACTGGCGACTTGCGACTGTGTATACCCTTTGTACGCCGCAAAGCGCCGATTTGTCGTGGTAACGGTGATTTCATAGCTCTCTCTATCTTCATTGGCGACAATTGGCCCATAGACTGTCATGCGGGCACTGCGTCCGCTATGGACATTAGTCACAAGACGACGGTTTTGCTCTTCTGCTGAAGGCCCACTCGATGCACCGCGCCCACCGTTTGTGATAAAGAAGAAAAGTCCTGCGACGATCAGAAAAAAGATCACGCCAATCACAATCATCCCTAGCCTGGTTGGTCCGCCGAATTCTCTGTTCATATCTTCATTTTAGCATAAATGTTATAAAAAGTCAATATATTTTATAGTGTACACCCTTTGTGTCGATCACCCTACTGGTCTAGCCTCACCTACTCCATTGTATCTGAAATTCCGTAATCATGTCAGGTCATGACGACATGCACAGTTGAGCGAGCGTGTCCCGAAATGGTAGCGCGACCCAATGGAGCCACCTCACGCCGTCGCCTCTCGCGATAGTCCCCGATATCGACGACGGTACGACGAGCAATTGTATCAAGTATCGCTTCGACCGGATAGAGCGGCATACATTCCGCGGTAGTTGCATCACGCACATATGCGCCGCGTCCTTGCGCACCTACAGTAATACTGAGACCTTCAAGCGTATATCGCGTCCGCATAAAACCGACGTGCGTTGCGGTGTCAGCATCACTGCCACCCGTGACTGGCGGCTCCTGATACCCATGCTCACCCGTAATACGCACAAGTTTGTGATACCCTGATGCATCGCTCAATAGCTGAACAAAGTGTCCATCGGCGTTATACCAGTAAAAACGATCTGATCAAATATCACTTGTTGATTACCCCGCTGTTCACTATGCGGCGGCATCTCCTCCCAGAACCCATGCTGACCCACATGTTCTCGTCGGACGAATGCCCTGTAAAGATCTAGTAACCACGCTGTATTACATGTTGGTCGTTGCTCGATCATGCGCGCCGTCTGTGCAAGTGTTGGCCACCGCTCGCGGTCAATCATGCACTCGCCACCATCAAAGCTACTCTCTAGCACTTGATCCGATGGCGCTACTGACATGATGTTCCTTTGGAATTTTTATGTTGATGAACCTACTACCGTCATACGCTTTTGTAGTGCGTTTGTCAACAATTATTCGCACGCACCGGTACTGCGGACAAAGTTTGCAAACGCATCAGTACCGTCACACACCTGCGTTTTGACATCAAGTTTCTGGGCCGTCGTCTCGCGAAACGTCTGGATGTTGTCGTTGGTACTGCGGATAAACATAACCGCCTGAAACAGGAAAAAGCCGATCACGCCGAGCGTCAGCAGCATCAGCGTGCCAAAGATCGTGATCCACGTGTTGAGTATCTTGAGCTGTCGTACCAATTGTTTTTCAAGCTGTTCGTTCATCACGCCTCCGTAGTACTCCTTGTATTTGATGTAGCGCCGTCCCAAGCGGCTCGAGCCTCTCCAGCACAAAATTGATCGTCCGCCCGTAGGTCTCTTCATCGATCCTCAGCAGCGTCGTCGTCACCGCATCGCCGCCGTGACCGTTTTTGACCGTGAGATGACCAAATTTCTCTGCTTCCTCACGCTCGAGTTCACTGATACGTCCCTCACGCGTCAGATCTTGCAGACGAAAATGAAAACTTGAGCGCGTCTTGATATCGAGGTTGATCGCCATGCCATCTTGATCGGTCACGACCATGTCGACCCCCATCGCATCATCACGGCGACTCGTCATACGTACCTCGTAGCCGAGTGACTGCGCGCCATTGTAGACCGATATCTCCCGGCTCAGTCCATGGGTGATTGCCTCCCATTGCTTACTAGCAAATCGCGGCACACGCACACGGCGGCAAAACTCATCGAGTTGCTGTTTGATCACCTGATTGCACGCGGGATAATACTCATGCGGCAGGGCCAGTATCAGCGAGACATAGGTGTCGTTAAAGGCGATGAGCTCATAGAGCCGCGCCTCGCGGTTATGGAACCCCCCAGGCGAGCGATCCATACTGCGCTGGGCGAGCACCGCCCGCGGCGCTTGCACGATGAGCGAGGCCAGGTAGTGAACCGGGTCATTGGTGTGCCCCGCCTGCCGTAGGAGATCATCAGCCGGACCAGTCAGCCCAGAGACATCATGCCGCTGCCACATCCGCCGCCGATCGATCGGCACGCGCTCGACCAACTGCCACGCCGCATGGTAGACCTCTCCGGCCTGCCCCACGTCCATCTGCCGCCGAGCCCGAAACCGCCGCCATATATGCTTCATGCCATTATTCTAACGGTTATGAAGCGCAAACGCACGCGTCACTGCCGTATCGTCTGGCGACATGATCTGATAATTGCCCGAATCATCCTCACCCACCCAGGCAAAGGCATCATGTTCGTCGCTGAGCGTCACCGACGTGTTGGCGACACGACATGTCATATAGAGTGCCACGATATGATGCGGCACATCTTTGATGACTGGCCACCATTCGCCGACGTAGAGCGGCTCGCCAGGCGTGATGGTCAGCCCCGTTTCCTCGAGTACTTCACGTGCCAGTCCATCGTAAAATTTCTCATCACCACCGATCCGTCCACCCGGGACACCCCATCGACCGATGTTGGTCCCCTCCTCATAGCTCGACGCTTCCCGCAGGAGTAACACCTTGCCTTCGTTATTCACGATCACGGCTTTGGCTGCAACCTTCAATACTGTGTCACTCATTGCGATCTCTTTTCTAATGCTAGTTCCCGTTTCTGATGCCACTCATCGTTGATCCATGCTCGATCGGCTGTAAAGCGATAGCGCGCATAGTCATCACCGCGTCGCTCGGTGATCTCTACCTTTCCCTGCGCACAGTAGTCAAATGCTTCCCATTCATCTGCGCTGGCGCGAAATACCGTCACCGCAGCCTGCAGCGTCTCCAGTAGGAGGTGTGAATGCACCGCATCTGTCCGCGAGTCCCATTCAAACGTGCGGAGACCATCACGGCGTTGTATCTTGAGCGGGACTGCCCACGGTGAACCATCCTCTAGCGTCACCGCCAGCACCATATGCGTCTGCCCCGCCAAAAACTCCTCGGTTTTTTGTTCGTCCATGATACGTCTATACTACCAAATCCTCCCTCAAAACCACCACTCTGGCTCCGCTCGCGTCTTTTATCCTCCAAAAAGTATACTGTTTGATGCGATCGCACAAAATAGTATACTTTTTTTGCCTCACAGGGGTGAATTTGGTAGTATATCAGTCTATGCAGATATATAGCTCCTTGCGTGAGCCCGCAGTCGCTGACGCGCTCTGTCGTGGCCAGGTTGCCGTGATCCCGACCGATACGGTTTACGGGCTCGTCGCCCATGCGCAGGACAGAGCGGCAATCGCACGGCTGTACGCGCTCAAACCGCGCGAGCGTCAGCCTGGCACTATCGTCGCTGCAAACACCGAGCAGTTGCATGAGCTGGGTTTTTCCTATCGATCACTCCACATTGCCGACAAATACTGGCCCGATGCACTCAGTGTCGTGCTCGATGCGCAACAAGTCCCCAACTATCTCAAGACAAACCTGCCTGACCTCGCAGTGCGCATCCCCAACCACCATGATCTCCTAGAGCTACTCCGTGTGACTGGCCCGCTCATGACGACAAGTGCCAACCTGCCCTCCCAGCCGACCGCGACGACGGTCAAAGAAGCGTGGGCGTATTTTGGTGATGATGTCGATATCTATGTCGACGCTGGGCCGATCACCGATCCGCTCCCATCGACGATCATACGTATCGACGACGGCACTATCACCGTCATCCGCGCTGGCGCGGTGAGTATGTAGACGGTTTTACGCATCTCACGCGGCTTTTTTGTCGACATCAAATGCCATCAACGGCCAGCGCGCATCGGGACTTTCCAATAGCTGCGCACCCATGCGGCGATATAGCTCGACTACCCTCTGTTGGGCTCGAAATGTCAATCTATCGTGGCCTTCAGCTCTCACCGTTTCCAGAAGTTGATGTATCGCGACTGTCCCATGCCGAGCCCACGAGCGCTGTGTGTAGTCGCCACGCCTTCCCCAAACGGTTGTCCGTCCCGAATGTCGAGCTTCGCAACAGTCGTAATCCTGTCCCCGTCCTCTTCTGCAATGCCAGCCACAAAACACCGACCGCCCTGAAGCTGATCGTATACTTCATAAAAATCGTCTATGCTCCCAAATGTAACCTCACGATCATCATCTTCGTTGAGCGCCGTTGCGTAAATTTTCGCCAGTCGTCGTAGCTCCTCTGGTACATCGTCAAGGTCAGTCCAAACCGCGTCTTCTGGTACATGATATTCACGAAAGAACTTTTCAGAACCACTCATACGAGTTTTTTCACCATCAGGAGCGCGTCGACCGTGACGTGCCGAGTCTCGCCACTGTCAGTTGTCTCATCCCATTCGGCCTTGTAGGTGTCACTGTCGCCGCAGTGGCGATACTCATAGCCGAGTGATTCGTAGAGGTGGCGGGCGGTTGTATTGTCCGGCTCGACGCCGAGTGCCAATTCCATACGCCCGCGGCGCTTTGCTTCATCTTCGACCGTCTGCATGAGTGCTCTCGCGATACCTTGGGAGCGAGCGCGTTCGTTGACCCAGAGCGCAGTGACCATGGCTGCGCCACGCGCATATCGCCAGACATCTGGTTCCTCGGGTTGTGCCAGCCACAGGCTGACGCGCCCGATATAGGTATCGACATAGCCCTCGACTTCTCGTCGTGCGGCCAAAAGTACGATCTCATCGCGCCCCATCATGTCACTCACTTTTTTGACATAATGGGGATCCATCGCCGTCTGCCGCGCCACGATGTGCAGCATGATCGGTGGGATGATCTCGACTTTGATCTCGTCCATGGTCTCATTATGGCTGAGAGAGCAGTACTTCGCAATCGTTTTTGCACTGCAAGGCGTTTTGGTACCTGACCGTCCGCATGCCAAGCGCCCTCGCTGGCTCGCAGTAGCGCTCTTTGTCATCGACAAATAGACACTCGCTCGGCTCGCAGCCGACAGCCTCAGCCGCCGCGAGATATATCCGAGAATCTGGCTTGACGATACCGAGATCGCATGACAGCACGGTCGCATCAAAGAGTGCGTGATGGTGAGCGCCGAGCAATTCCGGGAGTATATCGGCCGCGATATTTGAGACAACTGCGAGTTTGTAGCGGGGCTTCAGAGACGAGATGTAGCGAAATAACTCTTCATTGGGTGCATCCTGCTCAAATATCTCCCTTATCTCAGCCGTCGTCAAGCCGAC
>CAYWYG010000031.1:0-7535 GCA_964462335.1 uncultured Candidatus Saccharibacteria bacterium
TACCAAAATAGTAGACTGATCGTATGATCGAATGATATGACACATATTTACGCAAAGTATTTGAGGATCGCGGCGCTGGTACTGGCGTTGGGCTACATAAGCTCGTTTATGGCCGAATGGCGCTTGATGATAGATGCATTATTCTTTGAGGCGCTTCTTCTACTCATTACGATGGGCGCGACCGCATTGACTTTTTGCAATCGTCTAACAATAAAGCACCGTATAGTATACGTTTATATCTTTGCTTTATGGGTATATATGATATCCATGTTTGTCATTTTGTCGAAAGGCAGCATAAGGCTAGCCCCAATAACTGAGCTGCTGCCGTCGATCATTATTTTTCTGGCGACGTTATCTTATGCAGTGGGCGTACGATCATTAACGAGTTCGCAAGACACATTTACTACCGAGTTAACCGAATATAAAGTACGTAAACAACGTGATAGATTTGTGGTAGAGGGTTACTTATCAAAAGACATGCTATTGAAGAAAACCACTCCTGCGTGTTGCGTAAAAGTTATAGTCAAAGATGATGGTGTGTATTTCTTGGATGATAACAACACAATTTTAGAGTACATAGTGTGGAATAGTATCATACAGACTCAAGTGATCGGTTCTGTAATACTATTGCGTACCAAAAAACCAAGCATTGTCTTTATATTCTCAGAACAGCCAAGCATAAGCCGTAGCATGACTCAAAAGCCAAATGCGCAGAGAACCAAAGTATTTGATGAGATTGTTGCGAGGACTTCGTAGTAATCATGAGCGTCTTGATATTTGCATTTCGCGGTACGAATAGTGAGCTGATTGCGAGGGGTCTTGGTAAGTATGGCGAGGTGAATATCATCGATTCATCTGTCGAGGCGATAGACGAGCTTGTCGCGCATAGTGGGTTACGAGAGTATACTTATGTGCTAGGCATGGGTCAGTATAGCGGGCGCGACCACGACCGTATACGGATAGAGACGCAGTGTAGCAGTAGGTTTCGTCACCGCGACGCAAAGCACGAAGTGTTACATATACCGACTTTTTTTAACGAAGATAATGATCTAAAATATGCGCGCGGCATGGGAAACTCGTGGTGCAACTTCGTGAGCTACCGGATCGTCGGTGCGCATCCGCAGCGCGCGTATACATTTCTGCATGTACCGAAACAATTTGAAACCGCACGTGCGGTGCGTGCGGTACAGCGACACATAGACATCCTACGTTAGTTAGGCGGCTTTCTTTTTCTCGGCTTTGACTTTCGCTTTGCGTTTGCGCTTGATGTCGGCGCCGTGCCATGATTTGTGCTTGGCCATAGTAAATACCTCTTATATGTGTTGCTACTATCATATCATGTTCTGCTCCCTAGTGGTATAATACGAGTGAATGGTTAACAAAGGAGGTGCACCGTGGCAGATAATGCAGTGATACGAATCGTCTACATATTTTTCTTGGGTCTGTTGACGGCGGTGTTTATCGGTGTCGGGATCAATACGTTTTACGAGGGCCCGGCTGAGCCAACCTATCCTGTGCCGTCAGTAGGGAAAGACAAAACTGATGCAGAGATGCAAAAAGAGCAGGATCTTTATAACAAAGAATCACAGGCATATCGGGGTGCGCAAAAGGTGTACAACCGCAACGTCTCGGTCATTGTGCTGCTACTTGCCGTCGTGCTCGTCGTGACAAGCCTGCAGTACGAGAAACGGTCGCACGTCATCGCCAACGGTGTCATGCTCGGTGGTCTTTTCACCCTCGTGTATGGTATCATTCGCAGCTTTATGTCCGCTGATAGCAAATATATCTTTGTTGCTGCTACTGTGGGGCTGGGGCTTGTCGTATACCTCGGCTACCGAAGATTTGCCGCTTCTGGCACGCCAAAACCTGCCGCAAAGAAATAGTATGTTTTGACGAGAAAATAGTGTACAATATCGCTCGAGAGTACCTCACCAAACAGACACCATGAAAAAATATCTCCCAGCCGGATTGCTCGGATTGCTGACGGTTATGACCGCTGTTTTCATCGTGTGGGCTGCAGGTCTCTCGGTGGTTGCCGCTACGAGTCAGCTGAAATTATATAGTTCTCCCGCATCAGCAACCGTAACAGTGGGCAACTCGGTTACGATACAGATACGACTTAGTAAGCAAACATCTTCGAAAGTTGATTATGTCAATGCTGACCTTCGTTTTCCAGCAAATTTGCTAGAAGTAACATCGATCAGCAAAACAGGCAGCCATTTTACGCAAAACAATAGTCCTTTGACGTCATACAACAATTCGACAGGAGTTATCAATGTGCATGGTAGCGGTAACTTGTTGGGTACGCCAGCCGACGTTTTGGTGGCTACCGTTACCTTACGCACACGCAGTGTGGGGAGTGCCTCCATCAGTTTTAGCACCTCTAGTCAGGCGGGCAATCTGTTGGGTGCCGACAATGTCAAAAATTACCTCGACAGTACTGCTGGCGCTGTCATATCAATTACAAATCCCCCTACGACAAATCCTAAACCATCCACTCCTCCCCCGACGACGCCACCACCTAGTACTTCCACTCCTACTACCCCGTCTGTTCCTCGCGAAACAGCACCCTCAAATTCGTCGATTCCAGATACAGATAGCGTAGTGCCGTCATCAGCTGCACCATCCGCGGCGGCTACGACAAACACTACGACCTCGTCGGCGTCGAAGTCTGCAGATACCTCGGTATTGTCACGTGTGCCAGTATGGTTGATAGCAGTGGCCGGTGGATCACTACTGCTTATAGGTGCTGTTGTATGGCTATGGTGGCGTCGGCGTCGAGCAGAGCCAATGGTGGCTTTGAGCCCCGATATTCCAAACGAGGAGTATATTGCACCTGAAACATATGTGATTGCATCAGAAGAAGACATGACAGAAAGTGGCACGATGGACGCCGGTCTCACAATTGATACCATGCCATCGGATAATCAACCTAGTATCGATGCGGTGCTAGCTACCGATCAGGTCGTACCTGTGCAGGATGTGGTATCGAATACGAGCCAGCCTGAATTTCAGCCAATCGCCGAGGTATTGGCGCCATCGCCTCAAGTGAATACACCCATTGTGGCATCGGCGCAGCCCGTCGCTCCTCCTGATGTGCCGGTGGCGATATCACCCTCTCTACAAGACACACAAACAACTTCCGTCGTCGCTGAACAACCGATTGTCGAAAATACTGTCGTTGCCGTTGGCCAGACCGACACAATAAACGACGCAGATCCGCCAGATATGTTCGAATTGGGCGAACAGCGCCTTCAGCAAGAAGGGTTTGCTCAACGGCTTAGTGTTCCACCTCGTCAACCTCTCGCATAGCGCTTGCGTTTATATGAAATGACGTGTATTTTTAAAAGAGACGTGCTCGATCATGTAGTGTTGATCTCGAGCTTTCCTCGCCTAGGCTACCCCGCCGTGTATGAGACGGCGGGGTAACAATTTGGTGACAAATCTGTCTCTGTTTGCTACAATGTTCTCTGACTTTTATGGCGGACCAAGTAGTGAGCTTTTGCGATGCTCACTCAGGTGAGCATATGAGCGCCTAAAGGTGCTTCGCAAAAGTCTACTACTTGGCGGATGTAGCTCAGTTGAGAGCCTTCAGCGTACATAACGTAGCGCAAGCGCTCTAGCCAACTGAGATACGATAGCTCGCTAGGCGTATTTACATACATATGGCGGATGTAGCTCAGTTGGTTAGAGCGCTGGTCTGTGGATCCGGAGGTCGTGGGTTCGAGCCCCATCATTCGCCCCATAACAAAACCCGTGGTTGTACCCACGGTTTTTTGTTTTGGGCGAGAATCATGAGGGGATCGAACGGGATTGCCAGTGGCAATCCCCGGCACCCTTGCCCACACAGCAAAATACTTTGCTGTGTGGGTCGGAGCAACGCGACGAGGCGAGCCCCATACAGCTTCGCGCCAAGAAACTATGATTTTAGCTGGCTTCTTGGGCTTAGCGTATAATGTGCTGACCGCACATTAGCATTCGCCCCATAACAAAACCCGTGGTTGTACCCACGGTTTTTTGTTTTTTGCTTGAGAAGGTATAGACAATACCTATGCCTATGATATACAATAGCGTTATCGTTAGAGACGTAGGCGAGTTAAAACAGACATATGAAGTACAATTATCGGTCGGGTATTCGGGATAATAAGCGGCGTAACCCGTTGCTAGTGATTGCACCACTGATTGGCTTATTTGGCGGTGGCTATTTACTTATCAACACACTTTTCCCATCATTGCCTGTTGATGTAACCGGTCAAGTATCTGCCGTGACTAAAGTCCTCACTGAGCGGCAGCCAGATCTTGCAGAAGATAGACTATACGTTCCGAAGATTGGTGTCGACGTCAAAATCGTTACCGGAGTAACTGATCGAACACTAGAAGGTGGCGCGTGGCATCGTGTGCCTCAAAACGGCGATCCTGTCGTCGGGGGCAATTTCGTATTGGCTGCGCATCGTTTCAATCTCGGTCTTACTCCGCAACAGACGAGGGCGCGATCACCGTTTTATCATATCAACGATTTAAATACGGGCGACCAGATATTTGTTGACTATCGTGGAGTGAGGTATGCCTATGAAGTCATTCGGCGATATAAAGTGTCTCAAGATGAGGTTTCGATTGAGTCGTCGACGAAAGATTCTCGTCTCACGATGTATTCGTGTGACTTGCGGGGCTCAGATGCGGGTCGTGAAGTTGTAGAAGCAAAGCCAGTTGGCACGATTGCGTGGCTTGATGGCGGCCCCAAGTTGAAGACGACAAACTAAGCTAGAAGTCAGTATGCGGCTGGATATCCGCGCCGATGGTGTTGAGACGTTCGGCGAGTTGTTCGTACCCGCGGTTCATTTGGTAGACATTTCGTAGGATTGATACTCCAGGTGCAGCGAGCATAGCTATCAACACGACGACAGTCGGGCGGAGCGCAGGTGGCGCGACGACATCAGCCGCCTTCCAATGAGTTGGCCCAGTGGTGTAAACACGATGGGGGTCGAGCATCTCTATGTGCGCGTTGAGCTTGGTAAGCTCAAGGAAATAAATCGCACGGTTCTCATAGCTCCAGTCATGTACAAGAGTGCGTCCTTCGGCCATCGTTGCGATGAGACCGAGAAATGGTAAGTTATCCATGTTGACACCCGGAAATGGTAGGGCGTGGAGTTTATCTTTGGGCGCAATCAAGTGTGACGGTTTGATAGTTAGGTCGACAAGCCGTGTATGTCCATTGCGCGCAGGATATTCGGCGGATATGTCATATTGGAGGTTCATACCTTCAAGTGTTGCGAGTTCAAGCTCCAAAAACTCTATCGGTGCACGTCTAATCGTCAGTTTAGAGTTTGTTACTGCCGCTGCTGCGATGAAGCTCATCGCTTCGATGGGATCCTCGCTCGGAAAATACTCAACATCTTTTTTTATAGATTTGAGACCGTGAACACGCAGGATGGTTGTGCCAATGCCATCGATCTTGACCCCTAGTTTTTTCAAGAAGAAACAGACATCTTGCACCATGTAATTTGGGCTGGCATTTCGGATGATCGTCTCGCCATCATGTAGTGCCGCAGCCATCAGGACATTTTCGGTCGTCGTGTCGCCGCGCTCCGTGAGGACAATCGCGCGTGTTGGGCTAATTTTTTTGACCGTTGCTTGATAATAGTCGGTCTCAGCACTGACAGTAAGACCAAAATGTTTGAGCCCATCCATATGAGGCTCGACAGTACGTTTACCGAGACTGCAACCGCCCGCATAGGGAAGGCGGAATGACTTATACTGGTGCAATAGTGGCCCGAGAAACATGATGACAGTCCGGGTTTTTTTGGCGGCTTCGACATCCATGTTCTCTAGCTTGAGCCGAGCGGGGGGCGTAATGACCAGATCATTGTCGGGCTCAACCCAGCGTGTTTTGACGCCGATACTGTTGAGTACCTCGATGATACGGTTGACTTCTTCGATGCGTGCAACCCGTCGCAGAATTGTCGTCCCGCGGTTGAGCAACGCTGCGCAGAGTAGGGCAACAGCCGCGTTTTTGCTTGTCTTGACCTCGATCTCGCCATGGAGTTTTTTGCCGCCATCGATCTCGAGGTTATTGCCACTCGTGTTGATACTGACGATCTCGCTGCTGAGCACTTCACCGATACGGGCGAGCATCTCGAGAGAGACATTTTGTCCGCCGTTTTCGATGCGGTTGACGGCACTCTGACTTGTACCGAGCGCTGCCGCAAATTCACTTTGTGTCATACCGCGCACGAGGCGCGTTTCTCTGATGAGCGAGCCGATTTTTTTGTGGTAATTATTCATACTATGATTATATCACATACGATATACTAGTAGGTAGTGTAGCCACGGTTCGTATAAGTCAAAAGCGGTGTATACTTGAGAGTATGGTATAACGAACCAACAGCTTGAGTGGGGATATAAATTATACAAGGAGGTGTACTCATGAAAGATGTTGTCGTCAAAAAACTAATTGTTGCAGAGAAAAATCGCCAAGTCGAAGGTCTTGAACTGATCCCGTCAGAAAATTACGTCTCGCTTGATGTACTCGAAGCGCTTGGCAGTGTCTTTACCAACAAATATTCTGAGGGTTATCCGGGTAAACGCTACTACGGCGGTCAGCAATTTACCGATCAGGTAGAGCAGCTTGCAATCGACCGTGCCAAGCAACTGTTTCATGCCGACCATGCCAACGTACAACCACACAGTGGCGCACCGGCCAACGAAGCGGTCTACCATGCGTGGTTAGAGCCCGGTGATACGGTGCTTGCGATGCATCTTGATCATGGCGGTCATCTGACGCATGGTGCGCCAGTGACTCGCAGTGCCCAGATCTATAACTTCATACGCTACAAGATGAAAGATCCTTCGACTGGGGAAATTGATTATGATGAACTGCGTGAATTAGCTCGGACGCATAAACCCAAAATTATTCTCGCTGGTTTCTCAGCATATCCTCGTGAGCTTGACTACAAAAAATTCGTCGAGATCGGACGCGAAGTCGGCGCGCTCCTCATGGCCGATATGGCGCATATCGCTGGGCTTATCGCAGGTGGCGTCGCTACCAATCCTCTCGATGTTGGCTTTCATGTCATGACGACGACGACCCACAAGACATTACGCGGGCCTCGCGGCGGGTTGATCCTCAGCATGGGTACGGTGAGCAGCCCTCTGAAAGCGCCCGAGAAGACGCTTGAAAACATACCAACGCTCATAGATCGAGCCGTCTTTCCTGGGACTCAGGGTGGACCGCATATGAACAATACCGCTGCGAAGGCTGTTGCATTTGGTGAAGCGCTACAGCCAGAATTCAAAATATACGCCGCACAGATCGTTGCAAACGCTGCTCGGCTTGCTGATGAGCTGCAGTCTCGTGGTTTCAAACTTGTGACAGGCGGCACGAGCAATCACTTGATACTTGCAGATGTCTATAGTAGCTTCGGGATCGATGGGCAAGTCGCAGAGACTGCACTGGATGAAATCGGTTTGACGCTCAACAAAAATGCGATTGCCGATGATCCGCTGCCAAAATTCCGTCCAAGCGGCATCCGTCTCGG
>CAYWYG010000032.1:0-7277 GCA_964462335.1 uncultured Candidatus Saccharibacteria bacterium
GGGTCACCAATGAAAAAATGTCACCTGGCGTGGCATTTTTTCATTGGTAAACTCTACTCAGATAGCTCATCAGTTGCACCGTCCCAAGCTTTCGCATGTATACTAGAGATATGACAAAATCAGATTCCACAACTAGCAACGCAACATTAAACAAACTCCGAGCGGCAGTCCTCGGTGCCAACGACGGTATCGTCTCTATATCAAGTGTCGTCATGGGTGTCGCCGGGGCAACCGACCAGACTGGCACGATCTTTACCGCCGGACTCGCCGCATTGGTCGCCGGCGCCCTCAGCATGGCAGTCGGCGAGTACGTCTCAGTCAGTAGTCAGAGCGACGCCGAAAAAGCCTTTATCGAGCGTGAGAAGCGAGCGCTCCGCGAGGACCCCGAAGGGGAACTCGAAGAGCTCGTCACTGCCTATGTCCGCCGTGGTGTCAGCCCGAAGACTGCTCGTCAGGTCGCCACAGAACTCACCAAAAAAGATGCGATCAAAGCCCACCTCGAAACCGAATTTAACCTCGACGAAGACGATATCAGCAGCCCTATGCACGCAGCCATCGCATCGTTTGTCGCATTTTCGCTAGGCGGCCTCATCCCATTTCTCACCATCGTCTTCATGCCACAGGACATCCGCTTACCAGCTACCATTGTCGCCGTACTCGTCGCACTCTTTGTGACTGGCTACGCGAGCGCAACCGTCGGCGAAGCCTCGCGTCGCCGCGCTATCACTCGTGTCGTCTTCGGCGGACTTGCTGCAATGTTCATCACGTACTATGTCGGCGTACTCTTTGGTACCTCAGTTGCTTAGCGCAAGTAGTAGACGACTTTTACCGAATATGTCAGCTCGTTTTCACCTGGTTGAAGCGCCAATGCAGGTTCTGCTACTGTTGACTTCATACCATCTATCGTCGCGAATGGCATCGGACCAGATCCAAAGCCATTCCCATCCGAGATAGATTTCACATCACCGATACGACCACCGAGGTTTTTGGCCATCTGTTCCGCTTTTGATTTGGCGTCTTTGGTCGCGTTGTCACGGGCTTCAGATTCAAGCACCTTACGCTTTGCCTCGCTAAATGTCGGTTGGGGCGATACGCCACCCTCAGGCGCGGTCGTGACGAGATAATCCTGTACCTTTTGCGCGAGGTCCTTGTCGGTCAGCGTAACGGTGACTGACAGACTGTAGACGTACCCATCTGAGGAGCTATTGGCGTTATACATGCCATCTTGATAGCCATTGACGCTCGTTTTGATGGCACTATCGGCAACGCTCAATTTCTTCAGGCCATCCACCACCTCTTTGCTCTTGGCATTTGAGGCATTGATTGCACTCGTTTTGTCCGCGTTTTTAAACGTATAGACGGGGTAAAATGCGAACTGATCAGGCACTGCTTTGACCATCGCAGTCCCTGTTGCATCGACGGTCCGCGCATCTTTATCGTAGCGCGGCTCCCATGGCCGCCACAGCGCCGTCATGATGACAATAACCAACACCAGCGCCGTGACCACCCAGCGATAGTCAAATTTGAGTGTCACCGAACCTTTTGCCTCTGCCATACTCCTCCTTGTTATATGCGTACATCATAGCATATACGTGATTACCCATGATTATACCCCGTACGAGGAATATTGTTTGCGCTTGACAACACCCACCATGATAATTACATTACTTAGATATGCACAACAGAGGTGAAGAGCCAGTTTTTCCTGAGATAGAAGATTTGTCCCCATACGCAACATCTATTGAGATGTTCCGGCGTAATGTCGCAAATCTTTACGGCGCTATCGCACAGTACGCTTCGGGTGATGATGAGGTCTATGCCGCTATCCATCTGCTATCTATCGCATGTAAGCGCTCATTCGATTGTTATATTGAGCAAGCATTTCAGTCTCTCCCAGCACATGAAGCTATCTCAGAGTATTTAGGTTTGTTACGACATGATAACAACGAGCGATGCGACCTATTCAATAAAATCGCGCCAGGCTCAGTTGACCCGATAGAAAAAAGTGAGCTCGAACACGGGGTCGCTACTATCTGGCTAACTTCACAGATTGACGCCGTCAAACTATCTCGTATGTCACTTCTGTATTCAAAGCTACTTGATATCGATATAGAGGTGATTATGCGAAATGTTCATGCAAACAAGAAACTCACCGCACTCATGACTGAGTGTGGTCATTCGTTTTGCCGCTCTGGCACACGCAGCGAATACTGCACACTGAAAAACACTGATGATTTCACAACCGCCATAGTTGGTTTTGAAACGATTATCGGCCTCGGTGATCTCGCACAGAGTGGTTATCACTATGAGCATGATGGAGAAACCCGCACGTGGTCACGCAGCTTTGATTTTCTTGAGAGAGACGATATGCGGCATCAGGGCAAACTGCAGCCCATGACCCATTGCAATATAGCTCATATGTACAATACACCTACCGACACTCACACATTCGAGCTAACTCTGATGTTTGGCGTGAGAAGATCTCCTATCGCCGAAGACAGCTCCGCTCATACCGTCATATATACCATTATTCAATCACAAGATACTACGCAAGGCTTTATATCTGAGCCTCCACTATCGACAGAACAGTTCAAGACCTCATATGCATCTGATCTTAAGTACCGATTAATGGGCACCTACGACATTACGCAGCTCTATCGCGCACTCGAGGAAGTCGAGGATCATTTACTTGCAGAACAATCATTCGCGGCGTAGCGTATAATTATCGTATGCCTACATTTTCTTTCGATATCGTCTCAGGCTACGACAAAGCTGAGGTCAACAACGTCTTTCAAGCCGTGACACGTGAGATCGGCAATCGCTATGATCTGCGCGGCACTCCTGCCGCCATCGACTGGCTCGGCGACAAGACGGGATTTGTCGTGACCGCCGCCAATGAGATGCACCTGCAGTCGATCGAGGACATCATCCGCCGGAGCATCATCGCCCGTGGCCAAAGCACAAAATTACTCGACCTCAGCCGCGAGCCAGTACAGGGTAGTATGAAACTGACCCGTGAGATCCCATTTGTCAGCGGCCTCGACGGCGAGAAAGCCAAATCGGTCGCAAAACTCATCCGCGACACCGCGCCCAAAGTCAAATCCGCCATCCAAGGCGATGCCGTCCGCGTCACCAGTAGCAGCAAAGACGAACTGCAAAAGGTCATGCAGACACTCCGAAGTCACGAATTTGAGTTTCCGATCAGTTTTACCAATTACCGTTAGCCGATACGGCGCGCGTAGAATTTCCAGACAAGCCAGACTGCAGCACCGAGAGACACTACGATGTAGGCAAATTGCGGCACGTCTTTTAGGTTGAGTGCAGCAAAAAGCAGCCATAGTGCCATATAGAACAAGATAGCCAACCCGAGGGTGAGGCCGCAAATTTGCACGATACGATTGTTCATAAACTGTTGCATATCCCCAGTATAGCAAGCGACCATCATTTCACGCTCAAATCCGCCAAAAACAAGACTTACCATGAGCACTACCCGGGCACTATACTAGAGGGTAGTTACGAGAGTACTTCCGCCAGCTGGCGGATTTCCACTCCCGAACTTCACACACATGTTGGTACAGCCGTACCACTCTATCTGCTACCTCGGTTACTAGCGCATCGATTGAACGGCGAGGCACTCTATCCACGTAGCATCATCTCCACCTATCGTTCACTGACAGATCAGTTTCGATCACGCATGTCAGTCTTTTTTAACTCTAAAAACTTTGAGGAGATAGTGTGATGACCAAAAAGATTGTAAACCAACCAGTACAGGTGAGTGCCGTGACGTTTGACCGCCAATTTGAGCCAGTACCGCGCCGCATCGAGTTTGAGGGCCGCACGCTGACATTTATCAGCTCCGGTATCCGCTACCTGATCCGCCAAAACGGCCACCTCATCCGCATGGTGGACATGTTCGATGGCGAAGCCGAATACCGCCTCCGCCGTGACGACCACGACTGGACCCTCGTCGCGATCAGCCAATAATCCGATAGTCGACTCAAAAACACTCGTATCACGAGTGTTTTTTGGTATGATAAAGATATCTAACCATAAGGACTATCATGGCTCACCCCAAGAAAACTCCCGCAAAATCAACTTCATCGGCAACATCACTGTCACCGATACTGCAAAAATTATTCGTCGGCTCTGTCGGGCTGTTATTTGTCATGCAGGTCGTACAGAGCTGCTATTACCTCAGCCAGCAGCTGCCCTATAATCCCAACGTCAGCTCATACGTCATGTGGTTCGTCGGTGTCGTGATCGCGATGACCATCTGGCTTGTCGTCTATCTATCGCGCCGCACACGAACACTAACACTACGAACCGTGTTTGATGTCACGCTTGTCTCACTCAGCGCAATCCTCATTGCAACCAGCCTCGGCTGGTTCGTCACCCTCATGCAGTTGCCGTATGGTGATGTGCCCCAGGACCTGCAATTCTACATCGCGCTCTACCAGGCATTGCCGTTTGCATTTACCGTCCCGCTTCTCGTCATCGTCATACGCCGTCTCCGCGCCGCGAAGCAGTGGTAGGCGTCGTAGCATAAGACTCCCTCACCGCTAAAGCCGGCGCGTTAGCACCGGTTCGCTTCGCTCATTGCCAGTATTTCGACATAAGTTATACCTACCCTAGAAATTGTCGAAGCCCCGACGTCAGAAGAAAGGAGGGGCTCACCCCTCCAAGCGCTATCCGAAATAAATTCGTAATAGCGCCTTCCTCCCCCTAAAGCTCGGCTATCGCCTCGTACTGACGCGATATATTTGCGTTGTAACACATCCCAAAAATTGTCGAAGCCCCGACCTCCTTCGCGGAGCTCAGGGCTTCGACGCGGGGTGGTCGGGGCTTGTCAGTCGAGGGAGTTGATGTACTCCACGGCGGAGTCGTCACCAGCCTCACGGGCGCGTTTGATGTCGAGCTCGATGAGTGAGCGCATGGTCTCGATCAGGAGTCGGCAGAACAGCTCATCGATCTCGGGGTCGACGCCGCTGAACGCAGCGACGATCTCCACTTCTTCCTCAGGATCGACCCAGCTGATCCAGCTCCCCCAGTATGGGAAGCCGCCGATCTGTTGCCTCTTCTCCTCCGAAACGCAGCGCGAAGGTTCACCTATGACGACCGTGATCCTGGTCTTGCTCTCGGCGATCTCGTCGTAGGGGTACTCCCACTCGTTCTTCAGCCCCCATGCGTATTCGAAGAGACGAGGTGCATCTTGGTTGCGCTTGCGCCGTCCGTCCACGCGCCTTGAGACGATGAGCTGTCCGTGGTGACGCTTGGCGACGCCTGTCTCCATCGCCCGATTCACGACCGGCGCGAGCAGATCATGAGCGCGTTGCGCAACCTCGCTCAACACGATTTGTGGCATTGCTGTCTCCTGAATAGATCCGAGGGCTCTTCGCCCTATGTCCCGGAAAACTCCGGCTTGGTCAATATTTTACTACAAATACTTGACATTGTAAATACTTGTGCTATAATGAAGATATCTAGTATGGATATCGGGCATTTCTCGCTATTCGTGTAGAAGATCGAGTGCCCATGAGACACCGATCGCCCAAGATATCAATTCTCATACCAAAAGGACTCTATGAACAATTTTAGACGCCCATCAGGGCAGGGCGATCGACGCCCTCAAAACCGTCGAGATAATTTTCGCCCCAAGCGACGTCAAACACCAGAGGACAAACTATTTGCGACGCTCAATGCCGTAGGAAGCGGGACAGAGAACGCGGGGCAGAGAACGCGAGACCACTCACATCGTACTCAAAATTCGAACATCGAACATCGAACATCCACAAACCGTTTCGGCAATGGTCGTCCCGTCAGGGGCAACACCCCGGGTGGTCGACGCAGCAGCGGAAGTGGCAAAAAAGCCCGCGGCCAGTACATTCACCCCAGCAAATTTGTGAATAAAGCCGTCACCGTCCAAGAAGAAGCGCCGTACGTGCCGACGCATCAGTTCGTCGATTTTCCGCTCAATCACCGTCTTCAGGCCAACATTGCCGCCAAAGGCTACATCACCCCAAGCGCCATCCAAGACCAGACGATCCCAAGTATCCTAGACGGACGCGACGTCCTAGGCCTCGCCAACACCGGCACGGGCAAAACCGCCGCGTTTTTGATACCAGCGATCCAAAAGCTACTTGAGTACACAGACAAGCGGGTGGCGCGAGGCGGGGCAGACCCACATTTCTTCGCAAGCTCTGGTGCGAAAAATGTAGGGGCGGACCGAGCGACAGGACCCGCGCAAAGCGACCTACGTGACCGACGACAGTCGGGCAACGACGGGAGCGGACAGGGCAATACACTGTCTGTTCTTATCATCACCCCGACGCGCGAACTCGCCACCCAGATCGACGACGAGTTCAAAGCCTTTGCCCGCGACTTGCGCCTCTATAGTGCCGTCGTGGTCGGCGGTATGAATATCAATCGTCAGATCCAAGCCATTCGCCGCCGTCCGCACGTCATCATCGGCACACCAGGCCGACTCAAAGACCTATTGCAGCAACACGTGCTGCGTCTCGACTGCATCACGACACTGGTGCTCGACGAAGCTGACCGTATGTGCGACATGGGCTTTTTGCCCGACATCAAACGCATCATCAGTCTATGCCCAGACCAGCGTCAAAACATGTTTTTTAGCGCCACCATGACCCCGACGATCCAGTCGCTCATCCAAGAGATGATGGACGACCCTGTCACCGTCAGCGTGGTACGCGGCGAGACCAGCGACCACGTCGAACAAGACGTCATCCACGCAACCGACAAAGCACATAAGATACAACTCCTCACCGACATGCTGAGCAATGAAGAATTCGAGCGCGTACTCGTCTTTAGCGAGACCAAATACGGCGCCCAGCGTCTCAGCGACACGCTCAGCAAATCTGGCTTCGCCAGCGCCGCCATCCACGGCAACAAATCCCAACCGCAGCGCCAGCGCGCCCTCGACGCCTTCAAATCAGGCACTACCAAGATACTCGTCGCCACCGATGTCGCTGCCCGCGGCCTCGACATCCCCAATGTCAGCCACGTCATCAATTTCGACCAGCCGCACACCTACGAAGACTACGTGCACCGCATCGGTCGTACCGGTCGCGCCGGCGCACGTGGCACCGCCTACACCTTCGTCGAAAGGCAATAGTGATACTGCCGACAGAGATAGTAATAACGTAGTAGTTAAATAATTTTTATACAACATTACATGTTATGATATGCTAGGGTTGCACTAATTGGAGGTATAAGTATGTAACCGAGCAGACAGGAGAGTTTCAAGGTCTGCAAAT
>CAYWYG010000033.1:0-7246 GCA_964462335.1 uncultured Candidatus Saccharibacteria bacterium
CACACAAATTAGCACTCGTCAAGCATGAGTGCTAATTGTCGCGATTTCACTACTCAAGCGCTTCGACGTTGGCGGCAATTTTGGCGCGCCAATCGATCTCTGGGAAACGGTGCAATAGGTCACGGATATAGACTTTGAGACTCTCATAGCCTTCTGGTGTACGCGACTCAAATTTGACGGTGAGATACGGCCCATTTTGCGAGTAGCGCACCACGAACATGCCGTCTTCCGTCTCGAGTCGTAGCCCGTCACCGGCACGTTCATCATCGATGACTTCGGCTGCTGGATAATCTTGGCGCAAAATCGGCGCAATGTCGCCCATGAGCGCAACTTTTTTGTCATCTGGGCAGAACACTTTGATCTCTGGACTCGAGATGTAGCGCGGGAGCGCCGCCACAACTTCGGAGAGCGGCGTGTCAGAACGCGACAAAAATCTCAAGAGGCGCAAACTGGAGTACAACCCATCGTCGTGATTATAAAAATCTTTCGAGAAGAAGAAATGCCCCGAAAGCTCGCCAATAAACGCCGCCCCGACTTCTTGATTTTTCTTCTTGAGGAACGAGTGCCCCGTCCGCCACATGTACGGCGTACCGCCATGTGCGGTGATCGTCTCGGGCACCACTTTGGAACACAGGGTATTGAACATAATCGTCGCTCCCGGATGGTCGGCTAGCACATCGGTCGCAAAGATCGCAACCAGCACATCATTCCAGATGATGCCGCCTTTTTCATCGACGATACCGATACGATCACCGTCCGAATCATACGTAAAGCCGATATCAGCACCCGCTTCGAGCACCTCGGCGCGGACACGCTCCATCACACTCGTCTCTGTCGGGTCCGCCACACCGAGTGGAAATGTCGGGTCGACAGTGGTGTTATACTCGATCACCTCATGTCCTGCTTCGCGTAGCAGATCTGGTGCGATTGCACCGGCCGTCGTGCAGCCTGGATCGACGACGACTTTGAGCTTTCGCTCGCTTGGCAAACGCCCTAACACATCGGCAAAGTACGCTGGTCGTATATCCTGTGCGCGCGACTGCCCCGGCTGCTCACCCGCTTCGTAGTCTTCCTCTTGCACGAGCCGTAGCATCTCCGCCATACCGTCGCTCACCAGCGTCTCAGAGAAATCATTGGCAAATTTGAAGCCATTGTACTCCGGCGGATTGTGGCTCGCACTGACATACACGCCCGCCCGCCGGTTTAGATGATACTGCGACCAGTAAAACGTGCCCACCATGTGCATACCGATATCGATCACATCCGCACCCGTCCAGGTCAGCCCGCGTATCAGCGCTGCCGCATAGGCAGGACTCGTCGCCCGACAATCGCGTCCGACTACCAGCTCGCTCACCCCTGCCCGCTTCATCATCGTGCCAAATGCCTTGCCGAGATGCTCGGCCAATTCCTCGCTGAGATCCTCGCCGACCAACCCCCTCAGATCATAACCTCGAAATATTTGTGGATTTACCTGCATAGTCCCTCCGTTTCTCTGTTAATCAGTGTAGCAGAAGATGCCGATGCTTGAGAAACCGGGAAATGCGTCAGTATTTTCCTGGTCGTCGATATCGATATCACTCCGGATAGGGGCTACTGTCAGAACCCCCGCACAGTCATCTGCTCAGTCTTGGAAAGCTACATTAGGAGATGTAGTGAGAATTGACTGCGATAGCGGAATCGATCGTAGCACGTTTAATTTCTACGTGACTCTTGACACTCTATTACGTTTATGCTAGAATGATAGAAAGGGAAAACAAACATGCAAGAACAACACATTCCACCAAAAAATCCTGATGAAATCAATGAGGAAGTCGCTCGTATCATGGGAGGAAACGCAGCCGCGAGACAGATGATGGGTCAGATCAATTCTGCGTACCAGCAAGGCATGCCTGACCATGTAGATCCTACTCATCGTGCCATTGAACCGCCGACAGTCGCCGAACTCGTCGATGAGCTCGATAAAACCACCGGTAATCCTGACAGTCGGCCAGATGATGAGTCCGATGTCTTGTGGAAAGAACTAGATTCACTAGAGAAATAGCGCAGCAATGACCACGTCCACCACACCTGAAACCGCATCGCAACAAGAAATCACGTATAGCCTTGAGCATGCCCGCGACCACCTGACCGCCCTGATCGACTCAGCAGAGTTTCATGCCTATCTGCTCGACGACGGTACGATAGTTGACGTGAATAATCCTACCTCTCAAGAATACTGGGGCGCGGTCGCCGCCTACGTTAACGGAGTGGGTGTCTCTCAGGAAAACAAAAACCCGCTCGATACTATGTCGTTAGCCATCGCTGGCAATCTGCCGAATGTACTTGTTCACTCATACCTACTGAAAAACCACGCGCAGAATATGACGTACAGTGAGCGCAAGGCATCAAAACTGACGACGATTGCGTTCAATGAGCTGTTGCGGGCGTACGCCACTGATTACCCCCCAATCAGTGCATGATCTTGAGATCTCTCTCTACAACACGGTCATCTCTACTATTGGCGCCGAAAAGACTGATTTTACTAGACATTGCGAAGAACAAATCGGTATCACCCTAAAAGGCGTCAAGCATGAACTAGGCTACGCAAAACTTCTCGACGAGCTTGGCGTAGAGTATACGCAAGGTACCGCCGAAGATGATAGCAAGGGACGAGATATTGTCATTATGTTCCAAGGCAAACGAATCGGTGTCGATATCAAAGCTTCGTTAAGCGAAGTTGATCAGAAAAACCACGGTTCAAACGGCAAGCCGTACGCTCTCAAACCAAACGGCGACATCGTTATGTTTAGCCTGCTCGCCGACAAGGATTTCGAGGGTGGATTTGTGCCGCCCCCGAATGTGATAGAGGAGAAATCAGCAGTTTTTGGCGGATATTTGCAGACGGCACTCATGCAGGCAGTTAGACTATTGTAAATATAGAAAAGTAGTCTATAATATATTACGCTATCCCAACAATTTTCTAGGAGGTCAGGATGGCATCGATTATTCGGCGCGTTGTTTGCGACCCGCCGACCTCACGAGAGGTGACCGAGCGCGTCCGTGCTGCGATCGACAACGGTGGTCGGATCGTCTTGCTCACTCTCGACGATGGTACGGATGATGGTACGGTGATCCGGATGAGTATTCGGCGTACAACGTACCGTGACGTGACGACCGAGATCATCGGTGAACTCACGCCTACAGGAGGTATGATCAGCCTTACGGTGACAACCCACCCAGACTTATCAGATTCTCCTGCAAACGCGACACTGGTGTGTCGCGACTAGCCCTAGTCATATGCGTGCGCCCAGCGCTTGACGCTATGACTAGGGCTCTTCTTTTTCCATCTATTTGCTGATGATCTCACCAGATAGTGTCACTTCGTTCTCGGCAGACATCTTCTCACCGTCACTGCCACTGTCTTTTGGCATATCCCCCAACACTACAACAACATCCCCTGTTCGGGCGATAGCGCGCGCTTTGGCAACAGCGCTTGGCCAGTCGGAAACTACATCCATTTTCGCCGAGGCGCCTTGCAAAAATTGATTAGTTGGCTCAGGTGCTCCAGATGCAACAATACGATCAGCCAGCTGCGCGATGGTCTCGTGCGGCGTAATCTTGTCCGCGTCGACCGCCACGATCAGGCGGTTTTTTGTCATATTTTTTGCTGACTCAAGAACTGACTCTAGTGCGCGGGGTGTGGCACCTGCATCAACGATCACATCGTAGGGCGTATCTTCTTCGAGACGCTCGTAGCGCCCAGGGATCGGCGCGAGGTCAGCGATACCATCGGCAATTGCCTCTAGCTTGACGTACATCAGATACGCCGCCATGGCCGCCGCGGTCATATCATAGACATTGTGTTTGCCAGGTAGCTGCGTACCGAGCTCTAGTTTCGTATGGTGGTCGATCAGGAGCTGCACCTCTGAACCTTTGCGGTAGAGCTTCACCTGGCGGATGCGGCAATCGGCGGCCTCGCTCGTCCCATAACTGATCTTGTGTTCGGCTGCTTCATAGCCCGATAACTGCGGGTACGACGCGTCATCGGCATTGAGTACGCTGTAGCGCGGCGTATACGCCAGCACCCGAGCGATTTCTCGTGTATCTAGGTCATCTTCAGCATTAGTCACGACTACGCACTCAAATGCGACGGTGTGAAACAACTTTGCCCGCAAGGCCCATGGTGCAGCTTCCACGATGACGTAGTCCACATCGGCCTTTTTCGCCTGACGCAAGAGCCACTGGACCCCCTGTGCGGTTAGTACATCTGCAGCGGGTCGTACAACGCCCGCGACCTCTGTCGTCTCTGAACTAAGCATGGCAGTCGTAAATCCGGCACTCTTCAGGATGCTATTGAGATAATACACGGTCGTCGTCTTGCCTGTCGTCCCCGTCACGGCGATAACTTTCAGATACCGCGCCGGATAGCGATACCGTGCGCTCGCCGCATGGGCCCTCACTTTGCGGTAGCTGTTCTCGAGCGAGCGTACCGCCCGCCGCGGCAAGACTCGACGCACCCCGCCAACAAGTCTGTCTTTCATGGCTCTATCATCGCATGAAATAGGAAATATGAAAAATGAAATATGGGGTAGTTACAATCAAGTTTATAGGGATTTGCTCGCTATATACAACAAAGGTCATCAGAACATAACAATTGACTAATTAATATAAATGTGTTAATGTAAAATAACCAAATGAAGATCCCTCATATGATGAAACGTGATCCCGAACACCTCAGCCCTCACCAATATATTTCGCCCGATTACGAGCAGCTTCAACGTGTCCTGACACATACGGGGAGATATATGTTTCGCATAGCGACGCAGCAAGAGCGCCGCATAGGTGTAGGCGATCTGCAAAGAGAGATTGATAGTGAGGCAGGAGAGTACAAGAAAGCCGAGCAGGTTGTACCGCCCAACGCAGAGCGATACGAAGCCGAGGCACGCGAGTTTGTTGCGCAGTTGACTGGGATAGATTGTGAAATGCCAGTTAATTGGCCGCAAAGTATTGACGGTGGCGCATTCACGGGACGATTTGGTGGTTACCATGGTGTGATAGAGGTTGCCGATGTGAAAAGCCAACCAGGCACTGATTGGGCAACCGAACATTATATATGGATGGCGAATGTCAGTATCCTCGTGCATGAAATGACTCACTCGACTAGTATACTTACTCGTCGTGTGACGGCATTTGATAGTCCAAATTCGCCGGCATACACAGCAGGTATGATGACTACAACGGTTCCATCCCCTGAAATAGTGGGTCAGCCATACCGCAAAGGCATTTTTCTTGAAGAGGCCTGCGCCGAAGAAGCTGCCGCACGCTGGCGAGAATCAGTAGAGCCAATCCGCCGTCAGACGGATTATTATCACCAGCTGCTCCTATCGAACGGCGAATCATTACCGTGGCGATACTTCCAAACACAGGGCCCCCTAGACGAGTCCTCAACGTCATATGAAGTAATAACGTATGGATGGTCAAATTCAGCCTATTGCGCTGAAGCGGTGCGATTGCTTAGTGAGCATACCGGCGTCGATATTTTCGAGCTAATGATCATGGCGCGTCATCCTGAATACGAAACCGAGGCGAAACGAGCTATCGTACAAACAATTGAGGGGGTAAAAAGGGGTTTATATAAACAACTTCGAGATCTGGAATATAACCAAGAAGATTTCATCAAGGGACTACATCTTGCTATAGATGCCATCCAAGACGACCGGCGGGCTTCAGAAACTGAAGAACATGTTGCTTGAGTTGCGACAAAGATGAGAGTGGTCATCTGTTATACTGTAACAGATGAAAATTCTTGGTATTGAGACGAGTTGCGATGAGACCGCGGCGGCCGTTGTCGAAGATGGCGTGCGGTTATATAGCAATGTCGTCAGTTCACAGATGGATGATTTTGCGCAGTATGGCGGGGTAATCCCAGAGATCGCCGCACGATCACATATAGAGGCGATCTTGCCTGTCGTCGACAAAGCCCTATCCGAAGCAGATTGTACCTGGGACGACATAGATGCGATCGGTGTCACCTACGCACCCGGCCTCATCGGTAGTCTCATGATCGGTACGCTCACTGCACGCACCCTTGCCTACCTCAAGCACAAACCTCTTTATGCGGTGCATCATGTGGAGGGGCATGTGTATGCGAACTTCTTGACAGAAGTTCGAGAGGGAAGAAGGAAGAGGGAAGAGGGAAGAGAACCACAGGAATTACAGGCTGCGCCAGCCGCCAACGCAGGTGGAAATTCAAGAGAGACTTTGGCGAACCCGTTGTCGAAGCGGTCGACACCCGCCTCGGCGAGGACTAAACGCAGTGATCTCGCAGACGACAGCGTGACGACAGATGAGACAACGTGGCGCGAGACAACCGTCTCTCGCGAAATTTCGCCTGCATTGGCGGGGTTGAAATTACCATCGGCACCACCCCAATTCCCCCTCTTGGCTTTGATCGTCTCTGGTGGGCACAGTCAGCTGGCGTTGTTTCGTGGGCATGGCGACTACGTGCTACTTGGGCAGGCGCAGGATGATGCGGTCGGCGAGGCGTTTGACAAAGTCGCCAAGATCATCGGCCTCCCCTACCCTGGTGGTGTCAGTATCAGCAAACTCGCGCCTATTGGTAACGCGCACGCGTTTGATTTTCCCAAAGCGTCACTTTCCTGCCCGCCAAAGTGTACACATCAGATCAATATGCCTATTGACGAGGCTTACCAAGGGGCTACGATCAGAGGTGGGCGGGGCGAAGTATTTGCCCGTGACCGCTGCCACCGCTACGACTTCAGTTTTTCTGGGCTCAAGACAGCCGTTCTACACGCCGTTCAATCTGCATGTGGTGTTGATCACACCTTCCCTAGCAAAGACCTGCCTGAGCGCGTCTCAGACAGCCTGAGAGCCGATGTCGCGGCGAGTTTCCAACGCGTCGCCGTCGAAACCCTGGTCGAAAAGACACTGCTTGCCTACCACGATTACTCCCCTGCCTCTGTCGTCATCGCGGGTGGTGTCGCTGCAAATCAAGAATTACGCGCCCAGCTACGCGCCGCGCTCCCAATCGACATCGAATACGCTCCTATGAGCCTCTGTACGGACAATGCTGCCATGATCGCGTCCCTCGCCTATTTCATGGCACAATCAGTCCAACCCGCCGATCCGCTCTCTCTCGAGGCGATCCCTGCATTGTCGATGACGAAGACAAGCTGGAAATAGAAGGTAGAGAGAAGAAAGATGAAGGAAGATAAAGTCACAAATTATAAAGATCTCGTCGTGTGGC
>CAYWYG010000034.1:0-6406 GCA_964462335.1 uncultured Candidatus Saccharibacteria bacterium
GCCCAGCAGCGGCGATTATACTGCTATGCGGGAAACTAGCACGGTGCCGAATTATGCGCTTAAGCCATCCGAAAGGATGGCTTTTCGCTTTATAGGACAAAACCCATGGTTTTTTCCTATCGTCGCAGAGTGGCGGAATAAATCCACCACTCTGGTTGGGCTTTTTCCTTCAGTTAACAAAATAAAACCGAAGTAAATTCGGATTTTATTTAGGATTTATATATCGCGAGGTACATACAGGTACAATAGCCGAATTTCGAACTGAAGCAAACGCATCCTTCTGGCGGTAGGGGCATGGTGATTAAAGCCTCTTCTATTGAAAATCTTTTTCCACTCAACGTATTACATGGTAAGCAAGTATCTATAAGGTTATTAATGATTTCTACTTCATCACAATTGAGTGATTTAAGGTATAGGAGCCTGTAGTTATTGGCTTCTTCCATATCTTGATCACCTGCAAGTTTACTAATTCTATACCTTATAACTGCCATATCTGTATATAGATAAGATAAAGCTTGAAAGTCTGGAATTGATGCGAGAATATCCAGCATATGTTGATAAAGTCTCCACTCAATATCCTCTACTGAGGGAATCTCGCCAAACTGAGCTTGCAGATCTTCTGCAACTTTTTTATAAAGTTTATGATTTGCGCCGTATATTCTATACTTCTCAATAAAGTGATGTATTTGCTTTGGTATCTTTTTGCGCTTATCCATTAATTAAATATTAGCAGATGATAGAATTCAAAATACACGATTATCGTTGTATTTAAAACCTTGAAATAACAAATGCGCCCCTGCGATGATAGTCTCATGAAATTCACCAATATCCTCATCTGGTCCCAAGAAAACAAACTCAGCGAGAAGTTTTATAAGAAACTAGGGTTTGAGGTGACAGCTTCCACCCCTGGATATAGCGAAGTAAGGCTCGGAGATTTTGAGATCGTCATAGTTAACATGCGAGACGAGGATGAATTTAATGGTGATAGTCTCTCGGGCGACAAGGGGCGGGGGATGTATATCTATATCCGTGTCGATGATGTCGACGCGGAATATCGTCGCCAGATCGATCTCGGCCTACATCCCCACACGCAGCCACGTGATTGGGACTGGGGCAACCGCGAATTTATCCTCAAGGATCCTGATGGCTATAAATTGTGTTTCTGGCAGCCTTTGCATAAATAATAAATTTATCGCTGCTTACAAATAATATAAAAAACGGCCCATCTCGCAGATGGGGCCGTTTCTTTTTTAGGTGAGGTCTGGTGTCACCTCAAGGTGCCTACCAAAGAGTATATAGCACCCTATGCATAAACACAATGGGTATTTCATCATAAAAAAGGTAATAGTTAGTATTGACATAATCACATTATCGTGCTAATGTAATACACATACACATATCGTGTGTGATATATCAATGTAATGGGACAGGGGTAGACGACGGGCTTTTGCCGTCGTTTTCTTGTTTCCAAAAAGGGAGAATCCTCGCATTATGGCAGGAACAGTCGCAGGCGGCCGCAAAGCTGCTGCAACCAACAAAGCTCGCCACGGTAAAGACTTTTACGCCCGCATCGGCGCAAAGGGTGGCAAACTCGGAACAACTGGCGGTTTCGCCGCTAACCGCGAACTGGCCCGTGTGGCTGGTCGCAAAGGTGGCATGATCTCACGTCGCGGTAAGGCCAAAAAGGGTACCGCAATGGATATTGTCTTGCCTCGCTAGACTATTTCGCCGGCCAGCCTGCTCACAAGCGGAGCTTGCGGCTCGCTGGCCTCCTCGGCTCGTACACGTTTTTTCTCTGCGAGGCTCGCTAAGCAGTATCTTTATACAGCGTAGCTCACTTCTCGAGAACAAGACGTCTATTAGCTCGAAGCGAAACAGCCTATCGGCAGTGCATTCATAAAGACTGGTCGAAAATGACCAGTCTTTATTTGTAAATCATTATGTTACCTTGTAGCGTCGTAGGTCGCATTGGCGGGCATCGTTGGCGTGCCACGTCGTACCACATAGCATGCACCGGTAGGACAATGAGCTATGCTGCTGTGGCGAGCCAGCGTCGCAGCGAGGGCAGCGCGAACGATCGTGGAGCCACTGGCGGTAGGTGGCCATGGCATCGCTGACTTGCTCGTCGGTAATCTCGATGTGATAACGTGATGCAATCGATTGTGCAGTTACCCATGCTTCACGTTCGCAGCGAAGCAACTCAATATCCTGATGGTACGTCGTATGTCCCCTGATGGCGTGGCCGAGCTCATGGAGTAGGGTGCGTGCACCAGCGCCACGAGACGAGCGGAAGTATACCGTAGAGTCGCGAGGTGACCAGCGTGAAACGGAAGCGTTTTGAAAGGTAAAGGTAGGATAATCTGCCCGCAGCTTAGCGATCAAGCTGTTCGAGAGCATAGTAGTAACATCCGTAGATTACCGCTTCTTCGGGGTGTTTGGCTTGACGTATCTCAGGCAGTTCGAGATGAGGATCCATATATCGGGCGAGATGTGCGCGAAGCGCCCTATCGTAGCGGTCAAAATACGTCCCGATACTGCCACCGATGATGACGGTATGAGGATTGAAAAGCGGGAGGAGTGCGGCAAGTCCGCGACTGATCTTGTCGGCAATTTGCTCCCAAATACGGCGATCGTGAATGTCTCGCGCGTAGGAATCATACGTCGCTTTGATAGCGCGTCCCGAGGCGACGGATTCCCATTCGCGCATCTTGCCGTCATATTCGAGAACCATGTGGCCTGCTTCACTGTTGTTGAACCCAGGGTGCAGCTTTCCGTCAACGATGATGCCCGTACCGATACCAGTGCTTACTGTGACGTAGAGGACGACGTCAGGTATGGTCGTGAGGGCACGTGCTTCGGCAAGGCCGGCGAGATTAGCATCATTTTCTAGGACAATTGGGCAGTCAAATTGTTTACCGAGCATGCTACCGATTGGCTGATTTTTCCAGCCGAGGTTGGGGCACCACAGGGCAGTGTGACCACGTACCATACCGGGCAACGCAACGGAGATAGCATCAAATGGTTTGTCATGAGCGACACGTGTGATCGTCGAACTCAGGAGCTCGATGTATTCAGTGACATCATGCGGAGTGGGAAATTTCTCGCTGCGCAACAAACTGCCATTCTTGCCAAATGCAGCGACGAGTGTCTTTGTCCCTCCGGTATCGACGGCGATAATCATACTGCTATGTATTGTAGCATCAGAAATACCGCTTGTAACAGCGATAAAAACGTTGTATACTTATGACGATATCAATACAAGGTAGTGGGTTGGAGCAAAACAATGCAATCACAACGAGGCAACGTCATCGTCTATCTGCTCGTCGGGATTTTGCTTTTTTGTGCAATGCTAACAGGTGTATGGTGGGTGAAGAAAAATTCTGTAAAACCAAGTGTGACTCCTATTGCAACAAAGTCGCAAAACGATGCAGCATCATCAGAATCTACATCACAGCAGGATAATCGCAATACGACACAGCCATCAACTTCCTCCGATACATCACAGTCTGCGACTGGCGTGCAGCCACAGCAGCCGACTCAGCCGAACAGTGATTATCCTCAGCAAATCTCTAGTACGTCGACAGCGCAGCCAGCACCATCGACACCGCCATCGGCGACACCGACTACTCCTGAGTCGCAGACCGCTCCTACTGGAACGTCTCATACGGCGGGCGTTGCCAATACTGGACCCGTAGAAGACGCCGCGATCCACAGTCTTGTGCTTGGTGGTCTCACCTATCTCATCATGCTGTATCTACGGTCTCGACGACAGCACGTATAGCTTTACGTACTCTGTTAACAGTGGTACAATAGGAGGCAATCTTGCGGGGCGGTGTAGCTAGCCCTGGAGAAATACATTTTAGAAGGGAGTCATACCTTATTATGACAAAAATTACGATGGACGATCTCTTGAAAGACGAGAAAGTCCAGCAGTTAGCCCAAGGCGAAACAGTCGAGGGTGTAGTATTAAGCGTACACAAGCATGAAGTGATGGTCGACCTCGGTCCGCTTGGCGTTGGTATCGTGCCTCGCCGCGAGATCGGCTTTGGCAAAGAGCTTGTTGTGGGCGAAGGTGTTACGGCAAGCGTTGTCGAGACAGAGATGGATAACGGATGCAGCCTGCTCAGCCTTCGTAAGGCGGCGAAAGATCGTGGCTGGGATGAGATCCAGCGCGTGATCGACGCTGGTGAAACGATCGACGTTTCACCATATGACGCGAACCGTGGCGGATTGCTCATTGAGCTTGAGGGTGTGCGTGGCTTCTTGCCAGTCTCACAGCTTTCAGCTGAGCATTATCCTCGAGTTGGCGGGGCAGATAAAGACGAGATATTACAGCGTCTCAATAGTCTGATCGGTAAATCATTGAGCGTTCGTATCCTCGATGCTGACCGTAAAGCAAACAAACTGATCTTCAGCGAGAAAGAAGCGATCAAAGAAGGACTCGCCGAGCGCTTTGAGAAACTCAAAGTCGGTGATACAGTGACGGGCGTTGTGACGGGCGTTGTTGATTTCGGCGCATTTGTCAATGTAAGTGGTATCGAAGGACTTGTGCATATATCGGAGATCAGCTGGGAACGTGTCAATGCACCATCAGATTACGTCAAAGTTGGTGACACGATCGACGCGAAGATTATTGCCATCGACAAGGATCGCTTGAGCCTCAGCATGAAGCAATTGCAAGAGGATCCATGGCTCAAAGAAGTCGATGCGTTTACTAGTGGCGAACAAGTGGAAGGGACGGTGACGCGTATTACACCGTTTGGCGCGTTTGTTCAGATCAGCCCAGCCGTTGAAGCGCTGGTGCACGTGAGTGAACTCGGCGAAGGCGATGGTGCAGATCCGGAAAAAGTCTTTACGCTCAATGCACGCAAGACCTTTACTGTGCTTGAGATCGACAAAGATAATCGCAAGATTTCTCTCTCGTTAAAGAAAAAACCAGCTGCCAAATCTAAGAAAAAAGAATCGTAGCGGTATAGGGAGCGGGTGAGTATTGTCACCCGCTCAAATATCTCTGCGAACCAAAAGGAAGGAGCGACGCGCGTATGGCTGAAAAGATTATCCAAGTGCCCTCACAGATCACGGTAGGTGAGCTTGCTGAGTTAGTTGGCTTGCCAGCGACGACGTTGATCGGAGAGTTGTTCAAAAATGGCATCGCAGCCACGCTTAACCAACGGATCGATGTCGAGACGGCACAGATCATCGTCGATGAACTGGGCTTAAGTGTGGAGTTACAGCAGAAATCATCTGAAGAAGTTGTAAAGACAACGAAACGTGAGCTCAGTGATCACGCCAGTGAACGCGCTCCTATCGTTGCGGTGATGGGTCACGTTGATCATGGGAAGACGAGCTTGCTTGACGCGCTCCTCGATACGAAAGTTGTTGAGGGAGAAGCTGGCGGTATCACGCAGCATATCAGTGCGTACCAGACGGTGCGCAATAGTCGCCCAATTACCTTACTCGACACGCCTGGGCACGAAGCATTTGCTGCATTGCGTCAGCATGGTGCAGCGCTGACTGATGTAGTGATTATTGTTGTTGCTGCCGATGATGGTGTCAAACCGCAAACTATCGAGGCAATCAAATTTGCCCAGACAGCGCATGCCAAGATCGTGGTAGCGATCAACAAGATCGACAAGCCAGCCGCAAACGTCGATATGGTCAAGGGCCAGTTAGCAAGTGAACACCACCTCAACCCCGAAGAGTGGGGCGGTGATACGATTATGGTACCGGTCAGTGCCAAGACGCGCGAAGGCCTCGATAAACTGCTCGATATGGTGCTGCTCGTTGCTGATCTCGAGGAGCTCAAGGCTGAGACGGACGTGCCTGCCGAGGGCCTCGTCATCGAAGCACATATGGAGATTGGTCGCGGTCCTGAGGTTAGCTTACTTGTCGAACATGGTATCTTGAAGCCTGGTATGCATCTGGTTGCTGGTCTCGCGCATGGCCGAGTCCGTACTCTTGTCGATTATGCTGATCGACCGATCAAACAGGCTAGACCGTCAACACCGGCAACGGTGACAGGGTTCAAGGAACTACCGAGTTTTGGTGATCGATTTGTCGTTGTCAAAAATGAAAAAGAAGCTCGTCAACTGGTTGCGACGCACCGTAGCGAGCTTGAGCACAATGCTGTCAGTGCCAATGTGACAGGATCAGACTTACTCAATCTTATGAAGAAGCAAGATGAGACGCAGCAGCTTGATGTCATTGTCCGGGCGGATGTCCAGGGGTCGCTCACGTCGCTCATTGATAGTCTCAAACTGCTCGATAACGGTGAAGTGTCCGTACGAGTTATCCGATCTGGTGTGGGCAATATTTCAGAAAATGATGTGAGATTGGCATCATCTTCCGGTGCGATCATCTATGGATTTAACATACAACTACCACCCGCTGTAAAACGTACATCGAT
>CAYWYG010000035.1:0-5849 GCA_964462335.1 uncultured Candidatus Saccharibacteria bacterium
CATTGGGTGCATCCTGCTCAAATATCTCCCTTATCTCAGCCGTCGTCAAGCCGACTTGCGTACCGAGAAATTCGAGGTACTGATCGATCGTCATCTCACCGCGATTCACCGCGTCATCATGTCGCCACACCTCCTGCCACGTCGCCTCATCGTGCACCCGCTCTTGCAGCAACTCAAGCAATTTGTCCGTCACCAGCACACCGAAACAATCAAACAAAACTGCCTTGATCATAGTGTCGGTACGAGCTCAACATGCGGTATATCGCGGGCAAATTTTTTGTCGAAAGTATAGAGGGGGATCTGATCGTTTAGCTTCGCGTAGACAGCGAGGCAGCAATCATCGATCGATACAGACGGATGCTTGAGATAGTACGGCAGGACTTTTTCAAACAGTGGTCGGTTGAGGTTGAGGTGTTGATTGGCAAAAAACAATTTCTCGATGATCTGGGCAAATTCTTCCCTTGTGTATTTGTAATACCCACACAACGTGTATTCCAGTTCGATAATTGCTTGATCGGCCACCGCAAACACGTCGTGCTTTGCAAGCAACTTTTTGGTCGCATACAGCATTGCTTCATTGTCACGCAGTACGAGCCTGAGCAATATATTGGTATCGAGGCTAGGCATGACGACTGCCTCTCACGGTACGGGTAGCCGCCGCGATGTCCGCATTGGTGAGAAGTGCTTTTTTGTCACCTTTCGCAATCATTTTTCTCGCTTTAGCCCCCATGTCGAGCTCGTCTGAAAAAAACTCATCCCAGCCGAGTTTGGGCGTGACAGTGATGACCGTACCATGCAGCGCAATATCGACCTTGTCTCCCTCATGCAAGCCCAGTTTGTTGCGTATCCCAACCGGCAGCGTGATCGTCCCTTTCGATGTGATAGTAGAAGAATTGTTCATAGTATGAATTTTACAAAATGTATTACACTTTGTCAATATCATACATAATTAATATCTCTGAGTAGCCCTATTATTGAACTTTACCGTATGTATCAGACTGAAAAAGATTTCTGACACCGCCTTTTGGATGCTCAACATCGCCGTTCCAGCGTGGCATGATGTGTAGATGCAAATGCGCTACCGACTGTCCTGCAATCGGGCCATCATTTAAACCCATATTGAAAGCATCAGGAGGGCCAGGACGCTTTGTCATCGCTTCCATAACATTATGGATATAGCTGACATCATCGATGTTGCCTGAGACAAGCATGCTCTCATAGAGCGATCTTAAATTTGTCCGCTTGATCGCATTTATTACTTCTCGGACAAAACGCATCATGATATTCAGCTCTTGCTCAGTCAGATCATCAAAAAACTGCACGTGGCGAATCGGTAAAATCTCAACGTGTCCAGGAGTGACAGGATAACCATCCCACCTCGCGCTCCAGAGATTATTACACATCACAGCATTTTCGCCTCTGTTTAATTCCTCACAAAATACACATTGACTCATATTTGTGCTCCGCTCATAGCTATCAGTATAGACGTCGCGACAAAAAACACCATCTGCGCCAGCCAGAAGTAGCGATGACGCGACAGTTTTGACCACAGGTACGCAGCTCCGAGTAGCGCGCCGTAGACAATGACGACTATGATATCAAGATGCGTTATATATGCACTCACGAGCGCGAATAGCATATATCCGGCCGCCATCGTCCACGCCGTCCACACGTGGGTACGGTGCAGATCGAGCGAGCCGGCACGAGCCTGACGCGACAAGGTCCACGATTGCACGATATCACACACTGCCGCAGCGATGAGGATGATACCCGCACGCTGCAGTTTTGGCGTCGCAAGCAAACCACTACCATACGTGATAAAGCTCAGCGCACCAAGTGTATGCACACACCGATGCATCCATAGCAGTTTCATGTCTGTCAGTGCGCTATCGCTGATTGATTGCCGCAAACCGCCCTTCACCGCAGCGATGGCAAGTAGCGACGCATGCCAGAGATTGACAAACGCGAGAGGTAAAAACAAAAACGTGATCATATCATCCAATATACGTTGCGGTTAATAGCGCGACTGCAAACACTCCGATATATGATAACTGATACTGCAAGAAATACGGTTTTGCCGGTGGGTAGAACCGATACGCCACCACAACCCATAGCTGCCATATGACACACGCCGCTATTATTACGTATGAAGCAATATGAGAGCTTGTCAGCAAAAATGTCCCTATCAGTACTGGCAGTATGTACGCATACGTCCACGCAAAGACATTGTGCCACTTGCCCGCCCTCGTGCCTTCGTGATACGGTACTAGCCCACTCAATGCGGCCAGGACACATATCGCGACGAGCAAAATGGCTTGCGCCGCAAATGTGGTATGCGCCGCTACGTACCAGCCGAAATACCATGCCATGACCATGCTAGCAACGAGCACAAACATGATCTGCGCCATCATAATCGTTCGTCTGTCTTTGACGATATGCTGGCTCAGCGAACGTGATGAATTTTGCGGCACTCGCCGCAGCACAAATGGCACGATGCCAAGCGACAATAGCACCCCTATTAACACGAGATGTTTCATCGATATATTTCCTTGCGATGACCGACTCGTACTATCATAATCAGTAACCTATCATCTTCAATAGTATAGATCACTCTATAGTCATCCACGCGCAGCCGCCAGCCGTTACGGCCCACTAGTTTCTTTGCCGCGCGCGGACGAGGGTCCGTTTCGAGAGTTTCCATCTTCGCAACTATTCGTAGCTGCAACCTGCGATCGAGTTTCCTCAGAAACTTTTTAGACTCGGCACTAAAGCTGATGCGATAAGTCTTCACGCGTCAGTCCCATGTCAGCCAATACTTCATCAAACGAATATGTCGGCTCTTTGCGAACACGATCGCCGTGCTTGGCAAGCCATATGCTATCAAGCATGTCTTCCACCATATCATTGACTATCTCTGACATTGAGGTATTTTCCTCTACCGCTTGGTATTGCAGAAATTTTTTGACAGCTGGCTGCAGATACAGCGTCGTCTTTTGCGGAGCGGTTGCATCAATAGATTTGTTCATGACAACCATTATAGCGTCAAAGCGTCTTGACGTCAAGACGCTTGCTCTAACCACTGCAGCAGTATCAGTGCGATACGCTCTTCACTCATATCACCGCGCAAGATCATCCGACGAGCCTCATCATAGCTCACCCACGTGTCCGCTACTATACTTTCACCCGCTTCAAGTTGTTGGCCATTATCGTGCACCCGCCATGACACTGCCTCAAATACATACAAATCCCACTCTACCGTCGCACCAAGCGTCGATTTTTTGTAGAGTTTTGCCTCGCGTACCTCGATGCCCGCTTCCTCGGCCGACTCAGCAATCGCTTTGCGCGACGCTGCTGCCACGATATCCTCCCCGCTCTCACGAAACGTCTCGTATTCATCGAGTGTATCAAACACTTTGCCGCCCGGCAGACGATAATCCTCAGTCTGTAACTCATGCCGATATTCACGTGTCAGTAAAACCTGTCGTTTGTCATGGTCAGCGATAATCACCCTCACCCCAGGCGCCCGTCGCGCCACTTCGAACACTCGCCCATCCGGCTGAGTCGTCTGTACGAGTTCAAATATCTTACCCTTCGCCACTGTCTGTTCACTCATACCAATTTCCTCCCGATATATCGTAGAAGATTATGCACGCCTTTGGCTTGATCTTTGTAGGTCTCCCCTTGATCGTCACATAGTATTTCCTCAAACTCACGCGCAAACGAACGCGCCATCGGCACATCAAAATACCGCTTCTTCGTCCCTGCAGTTTCGTAATAGTTATCCTCTAGCCTTACGCCCGTGCTACACTCCGGATCACTCGTTGAATTGGCCAAAAACGCCAGCATACCACCTGGCTTAAGTACGCGATATATCTCACGAAATACTTGCTGCGTTGTCGCGTTGTCGAAATAATGCAACGCCAAGTGCGCGTACGCCACGTCAAACTGCGCATTACCATACGGAAACGGCTGCGATATATCTATCTGCTCGCGCTTTACAGTTTCTGGCATGGCTAAACTGGTGTCTAAGACCAAATCAGTACTTGTCACGTCATATCCGTGAGTAGCAAAATACACGCTATCCTGCCCCAGCCCCGCCCCCAGCTCTAGCATACTGCCACCAGACGCCACATATGGCAGCACAAACTCCGCAAACAACGACGGTCTACTCGCCCAGTCCGCCGTCTCATATTTTTGTCGCTTATCTTGCCAAAATGTATTCACCTACACCTCACCCCAGTTATCACCGATGTGTATATCGACTTGCAGTTTGATCTTGAGTTCGGGGCAGATATTTTCCATCGTATCTTTGAGCATCGCACCGACCTTCTCGGCATTTTCCCGCGGACATTCGACGAGGATGCTGTCATGAATCTGGAGGACTTGAAAACCTGATGGATTTTGGATTTTGGATTTTAGATTTTGGGAGAGTGCGCGAGCCGATGCTGAGGCGGATCGTTCTTCTGAGGACACTTTGCTTTCCGCAAGAGGCACTTTGTCAATTTCAAAGTGTCGGGTGCCCGAAGAAGAATGAGACGCCTTAGCATCGGACAAGCGATTTTCAATCGCGATCATCGCCAGCTTCATTAGATCGGCTTCCGTGCCCTGTATCGGCATGTTCGCCGCTTGGCGTTCGGCGGCCTGGCGTACAATAAAATTACTCGATTTCACATCTGGTGTCGGTCGTCTGCGGCCAAAATACGTCTCAACATAACCGTCCGTCTTGGCTCTCGCGATCGTGTCATCGATGTACTTTCGGATCGGCGCGCGTAGACGGAAATATTCGTCGATAAACACTTTCGCCTCATGAAATGTCATACCAGTTGCCGCCGCCAGCCCATGCGGGCTCATCCCGTAGAGCACCCCAAAATTGATCACCTTCGCATCGCGCCGCTGGCTCTTCGTCACTTCATCGAGCGGGATACCATACACCTCGGCTGCCGTCTTGGCATGGATGTCCGTGCCGGCATTGAAATCATTGATCATACGCTCATCACCCGCTAGCACCGCCGCCAGCCGTAGCTCAAACTGGCTATAGTCAGCGCTCACAAACACATTGCCAGGACTTGGCACAAATGCCTCGCGAATTTTACGTCCCAGTTCAGTTCGTACCGGTATGTTTTGCAGATTCGGATCGGCACTCGAGAGCCGTCCCGTTGCCGCCACGTCTTGACGAAAGGTCGTATGCAGCCGAGACTCGTCATCGACGAGCTTAGGCAACGCCTCGACATAAGTGCTTTGCAGTTTCGTCAGCTCACGATACTGCTCGATCAGCTCGATGATAGGGTGGCTGCCGCGCAATTTGTCGAGTTCGCTTTGCCCTGTGCTATATCCCGTCTTGCCTTTCTTGATACCGATCGTGCTGAGACCTAGTTTTTCGTACAACACCTCGCTGAGTTGTGCAGGTGAGCTGATGTTAAATTCACTGCCGACGAGTTCGTACATCTGTGAGCGAGTGTTGTCGATTTGTCGCGACAAATCTGTGTTCATGGCAGCAAGCATTTTGGTATCGAGGATGATACCGCGATGCTCCATGCGCGCCAGGATCGGGATCAGCGGAAAATCGATAGCCTCCGCAACGTGCTCGAGCTTCGGAAGCGTTTTGAAGGCTTCGGTTTGCTCGTCATGGAGCGCCCAGATCGCACCGATCGCCAGCGCGGGGTCGCTTGTATCGACTCCCGTGAGATCACCGAGTTCACGTGACTTACGGAGTGGGTCGAGGAGGAAAGCGGCATGTTGTGTATCATAACAAGTAGAAGATAGATTTTGGATTTTGGATTTTAGAAGAAATCTCATGAGCGCATCGCCGCCATGAGTAATCACTGCTACATTAGTCAAATACGTAGCGA
>CAYWYG010000036.1:0-5769 GCA_964462335.1 uncultured Candidatus Saccharibacteria bacterium
CGAATCCCTGGAGGACATGCTGTATTTCGGATAAGATTGGCTCAAGTGGCTCTCTTGCTATTGGAATATGGCTATTGGAATATGGCGTTGCAGCGTTGCTATCTTCCATCTTCCATCTTCCATCTGCCATCTGCGTAATCTCCCCCTCCGGATCGCCAGTCGTACTCGTCGCTCCAAGCGTGATAGTCGCTTCATATACCTTGTCGAGCTTACGAAACTCATCAGCCCGCTTGCACTCGTCGCCGAGCAATATGATCAGCAGCCCTGTCGCAAATGGGTCGAGCGTACCCGTATGGCCGACACGAAGTTGCCGCTTTGTCGGTTTTTCACCGCGCGCCTCATACTGGGTACGTATCTGACTCCGTATCTTGGCCACGACATCAAAGCTCGTCCACCCCGCCGGCTTGTCGATAAGTAGGATGTCATCCGTCACGGCGGATAGTATATCACTCCGTATCGTCGTATACATTATTGACAGATAAACGTAGTATGGTTAAATATAGGGGAGTTGTACCTTCCACAATCGAGAGGCTGGAGTCAAATGGCAAGCTGGACATGGGAATTCAACTGGTGGGGCCTGCTTTACGTCTTTGTGGTCCTATTTATCTTGAGCGGCATCGTGGACTTCGGGATGGATGACTCACTCGGAAGTAGTCAGAAACACCGAACCATCGTCACGAGTATCGTTTGCACCGTCGTCTTCGCGCTCGCGAACGTCCTTTCATACTGGGCAACTGGACTTGGTGACGGCGACAGAACTGCCCGATACGGTCAGCCCAGGTCTCAAGAGATCAGCCGCATGTTGGGGCTCCAGTCAGGACAGCCATACGAGGTCCTGCTCGGCAGTAGGATCGATGGTGCTGCTGGCAACGCCTACTTCTCCGGCGGAATCTTTGGCAGCGAGGCGCGCATCAACATGCAGCCTGGCAGCGCGATCAACGTCGGCTTCAATTCTGGTAGTACCTACTACCTCTTGCAGCTACCGATAGCGAGCCAGGGCGGACGCGGAGTCGCATTCACGATTTCCGATCAAAACCGCATCACTCTCAACCTCAAAGACGGATCGGTGAAACAGAGTGTTGGTTCCTGGCAGGTTGATACGCCCGGCAGTAAAGGAGCGTGCTCGCCCGCAATTGCGACGGCTGTGCTGGTGCAATACTGCGCGGTAAGGCCCACGACGTACAGGTTCGTACCGTACGATTCAGCAGCCACAGCCTTCTCCAGCATCATCATGGAACACTTTGATGGTGCCATTGTGGAGCTCACCCCGGAGGCATACGCACGGTACGTAGGTACTCCGTAACTACACCCCACGGCTTATTCGTAAGTCGTGGGGTGCTCCATTTTATATAGTGTATAGCTAGTGATTACATTCTAAGATCTATACTCTACTTTATTGTCCCGGGATCTGGAACTGACCAGGTGCGGAGGCACTTGGCGTGGTCTGTGGAAACTGCGGAAGTGGCGCGGCTGGATGTGGCGCAACCGGTTGCTGACCCGGCATGGGCGGCAATGGTGGCAAGGCAGAGAAATCAGGCATGGGCGGTGGTGGCGGCGGCGGGATCGCCCCATCATCACGTGCGGGGACGGTTTGCCCCCCTACGCTAAGCGGCTGCGAACCAAATGCACTGGTCACCGCGGCGCGTGCATCATCGATAGAGCTCGTTGCGGGATGTGACTGTGCAGCTGCATGCACTTCAGCTTCAAGATCTGCAAGCGTTTGGTTGTGTGGCGGTTCAGCATGTGGAGCTGGTATCTCTTCATAACGTAGCCCACTTGATGCTGGCTGTACTGGAGCGGGCGGAAGCGTCGGTAGCACCACATTCGATACTTGGGTTGGCACTGGCACAACTGGTTCATGTGCGAACGAGGCGGTGTCGAGAACTGGCGGCGCTAGAGGTGCATTGATAGATTGCATCGTGACCGGCTGGAGTGTTTTGCCTTTTGTAAGCGCCATGGAGTTACGGCGGGCCGCATCATGATCGACCAGCCCGTCACCATTTGGCATATCATCATTTGCCTCGTTGACATCTCGGCTCCCCGCCGCCACTGGCGCACCGCTTGCCGGCGGCGCATCATGACTCAGGATCATGCGGTTACGGTTGGATCGTTCTTCGAGACGTTTGGCCTCTTCAGCCTCACTCGTCGTCGCGTTGAGCGTGCCACCCATCAGCGGCTCATCTTCATTGGCACCAGTATATCCGGGCGGCTCATGGACATGATCGCGCCAATCAGTCGATGGTGGTGATTCGTGTAATGCTCGTTGCTCATCTGCTGCATGCGCCAGCTCCTGCTGAAGATGCTTTAGTGGCTGTGTATGACCCAGCGCGGCCTCGAGTCGTGCATCAGTATCAGGCTCTGTAGCAATCGATTTAGATGACGCTTGAACGACTGGTGGCATATCGACGCCATCACCGTGATCAATCTGCATAGACCCATCATCAGCGACGCTCGCCACAGGCTGTTCTACGCTGTCATACGAGACAGGTTCTACGCTAGATTTGGGTTCATTGTCAGGATGGAATGGCTCTGATTGACCACTCTCACCAAGTTTTTCAGCAATAAGCTGTTGGTTTGCGCCTGCCGCCATCAACTGCGCGCTCATCGTCATAACACGCGGTGTCGTATGCGAGTTGCTGAAGCGATCGGTCGCCGCCACAATCCCAGTAAGAAGCGCTGTCGCAATCTGTTCATCAAGGACATTTGAGCCAAGTGCTTCACTGAGGCTCATAAGCATCTCACACAGGCTACTTGCCTTTTCATCTGACCAGTCCATCGATCCTAGACTGCTCTGGACACTCGCGGTGTTGACCGTCGCAACGGTCGCGTCATGCAATATACGGCCATGAGCAGTAATAGCCTGGTCTAGGTCGGACTGCTTCTCTACCCCGAGAGCAATAATCAGATCAACGTTGAAATCGCCTTGGCTGTAGATAAGATCTTTTTCTGTAATATTGGTACGATATGGCGTGATATAGATACGGACGACATCGCCCTCTACCTTATACCGCAATCGATCAGCCTTTTCCTTATCGATCGCAATGATAAAGTCTCGGAGACTATCGACAGTACTGTCAAAATTCTTCTCAGGCTCCAAAAAAGTGATCGCTGGCGGCATCGCACCCGAGAACACAGCCGTCGAGTGCTTATCTAGTTTGTTGAGCATGAGGCTGAAACCAAGCGCAGCCGACAACGCATCAACTGATGGATCATGCGCCACGGTTACGAGAATATTTGTCGACTTTTTGATTGCGTCGATCAGCGCACTCTTAGGATTTGACGTTTCCATAGTTTTTGTTATTGTATAAAGTCCTTGTCACCACTGTAGCATAAGGGTTTTTATAAAGTCAACATCTCCACATAAATCGGCGACCATATACTGCATAGCGTATGCGCCACAATCTACTAATTTCGTCGCCGTAGCGACACGACATCTCAGATTGCCATACCCCTAGATAGCCTTTTAACCGACCGGAAAGTAAGCCGTTTCCCTATGTATACGACTCGGGGCTATTTACAGATCACAACAGATACGGTATAGTGTGGATTGAGAAGATTCTAGATACTAGACGCGTGATACTAGAATGAACTACAAAATATAACCGCTACCCTAGAATCTAGTATCTAGCAACTAGCAACAAGGAGTTCTATGCCACTTATCAAATCAGCCATCAAACGTGCCAAACAGGCTCTCGTGCATAAAGAGCGCAACACGGCTGTCAAAAAAGATGTAAAAGCTGCCGTCAAAGCGTTTGAAGCAAAACCGACCGCCGCAAGCCTCAGTAGTGCACAAAGTGCCATCGATACGGCTGTCAAGAAAAATATCCTCGAGAAACGCACCGCTGCGCGCCGCAAAAGCGCGTTGAGCCGTACAGCGAAAGCCGCTGGGGTCAAACTCTCAACCGGCAGCAAAGCCAAAGCGCCAGTGAAAAAAGTCGCCGCAAAGCCTGCAGTCAAAGCTGCGCCAAAATCTCCCGCCAAGAAAGCCTCGACTGCCAAGAAGCCCGTCGCGAAGAAAACGACTAAGAAATAGATCGTATATTAGCTTGCCAATCTCGCCACGGCTACTTCTATGACGCCCCATGGCTCGGCACCGGTCGTCTTGATGAGCTGATCACAGTCTTCGACCGCGCCGACCATGATGCGGAGTTTGTCGAGCGTAAGACGCCGCGATGTCGCCAGCGACTTTTGCACGACGTATGGGTGGATGCCCGCTTCCTTCGCAATCATTTGAGCAGTTTTGCCCTCGGCAGTTTTGCACACCGCGAGCGCATAAAGCTGGCTGACGAGCAGGCCGATAAATTTGTACGGATCTTCGGATCGACGCACGACCGCTAATTTCTTGATCGCGCGGTCACGCTCCCCCGCGACGATAGCATCGAGCAATTCAAACGCACTTGCGCTAGGGTTGGGGTCGATCAATTCTTCGATCAGCTGCCGTGAGATAGGTTTACCAACGAGTGTGAGTTTCTCGACATCGTGGTGCAACCGCCATTGGTCAGACCCGACATGCGCGACCAAATACGCCGCTTCGTCGTGATGCAATTCGATACCATAACTACGGGCGTGCGTCCGCAGCCAACTCGCCACCTCGCGTTCGTCAAGCATCTGGAATTCACGAACCTCTGCGTGACCAGCCAGCCACTTAAACGTGCGGGTACGCTTGTCAGGTTTGGACTCGACGAGTACCAGATCGATGTCCGTCAAATCTTCGAGAAAATCCCCTAGCTCATCCCAGACGGGCTTGTTAGCGCTCGCCTCGTGGATGATGGTGAGTTTGCTGCTCGCAAACAGCGACGCGCCTTGCAGCACCTGCGGTAATTCGACGACCGTCAGATCAGTCCCCTGCACCACCGCCACACTATGTTCGCCGTGCGCCTCGACGAACTCATCGCGCACCCGCCGCAGCGCCTGCGTCAGCGTGTAGTCATTGTCACCATAGAAAAGTTGGATCATACGAAATTACCAATTTCACAATTTACAATTTTCATTTTACATTGACTTTTCATTGAGCATTTTTCATAGTTGAAACAATTTTCTGGAGTATCATTAAAATTTGCAAGCATTCGTCTCGAACTGATGAGGTGCCAATATTCTGATTCACCCTTTGGGGTATATCTAGCCAGTAACGTGTTTCTGCTACTTCCTTTTTGGCAATAAATATCTTGTTGCGAAAGTCCTGCTTCGACGAAGCATTATTCGCTTCTGAGTAATTAGCTCCGACACTCGTCGCTGAACGAATTATTTGGTGTATGATGATCTTATTTTCGACATTGCTAGCTAAGTGTTTTGTCAGCGAGATAATGCTAATCGAAAAGTCTATCATTCTCTCACTGAGTTCCATCGCCTTATCTCTTGTGTCAGTCATCTCTATCAATTGTGAATCCTAAACTACAAAATGTAAAATGTGAATTGTGAAATGTGAATTGTGAAATGCTACATGCTTTGGCACTTTGGGCAGTAGTGGGTGCCGCGGCCGGCGACGCGGGTTTTTTCGATGGTGGTGCCGCAGCGCGGGCAGGATAAGCCTTCACGACGAAAGACACGGGCAAAGCTGAGGTAGGAGCCCTTTCTACCCTCTGCATCGACATAGTTTTTATCGGTCGAGCCGCCTTTTTCGAGAGATAATTTTAGGACAAAAATTATCTCAGAGTGAAGAAGGAAGAAGGAAGAAGGAGGAATGTCGCGTACGAGAGTGGCAGGATGGATACGCGCGCCCCACAAGCTCTCATCGGCGTAAATGTTGCCGATACCGGCGAGGACAGTCTG
>CAYWYG010000037.1:0-5354 GCA_964462335.1 uncultured Candidatus Saccharibacteria bacterium
CCTGGAGAGAAGGTCGAGGTATCGTATACGATCTCTGTCCCTCGTGATGCGGCACCTGGTGGCCACTATGGTGTGATATTTGCCGAAACAGAAGTTGACCCTGCTAAGACATCGCAAATTGGCCGTCAAAAACGCGTCGGTACGATCATCTATGCAACCGTGAACGGTGATTATATCCAACAGGGTCGGCAGATAGAGGTGCGTATCGATCCGATTCAGATCGGCTATCCGCTCTCAGGTATGATGACAGTCGAGAACACAGGCAACACCGATTTTACGATGAAAAAGACACTCCAGATTAAAAACATATTTGGCAGTACGGTGTATGACAAGACGCTTGAGCACATCATCTTGCCGAAGACGACTCGCGACCTGCCGCTTACGTGGGAAAACGGCGCATGGCTCGGCTGGTACAATGTGCACACTGAGAGCGTCATCCTCGGCAAGTCGGTGACGCATGATCAGCTGGTGTTTATCGCTCCGGCATGGTTTATCATCGCCGCCGCCGCCGTCTTTGCTGGAGCAGGTTACATGCTTTGGCGACGGTTTCGCCGCTAGGCGTCCTCTGGTATAATCATAACCAGTATGGGACGTCGATTTCACCTCGGATTGTGGTTTGCTCTCTTGGCGGTTATTGTCGTCGGATTTTTCTCGAGCGCGAGCGCGGAGCGATTTACTGGCGGGAGCTATATCATCGATGCCAGCGTCGTCGGGAATAGTTTTGGCGGTGATGTATCGGGCGGGAGTTACAAGCTGACGAGTAGTGGCGGTGAAAGTATCATCGGTCAGGGTAGCGGCGGTAGCTACAAACTCGACAGCGGCTACGTCGCACAGTTGCAAAACAGCATCCAACTGACCGTGCAACCTGGTGGATTGAAGTTTTACTACTCCATGGATGAGCCGAGCGGTTCGGCGGTACGAGATACGTCGTTTAATAATGCCAATGGTCTGACAGTAGGCAGCCCCACTTGGGGCGCTGGCAAGGTTGGTGGTGCGGTCACGCTCAACGGCAGCTCGCAGTATGTAACAGGGCAGGATGTCGATAGTGCGACGACGATTACGGTAGGGGCATGGGTGAATCCTAGCGCATCGCAGACATCGAAAGTGATCTCAAAGGCTTCGACGACAACCGACAACCAAGGGGTTATACAGCTTGCAGCAAATGTACCTAGTTTTAAATTGACGGTAGGTGGTTCTGAATATACTGCCAGCGGCTCCGCACTTAGCAATAGTACCTGGACGTACCTAGCTGGAACGTACGATGGCAGCAATGTGCGGCTTTATGTTAATGGGGCGCAAGCCAATGCGACTCCTGCTACGGGTGCGATCGCGACCAATGCGTTTGTTTGGACTGCGGGGCGTGACGCAAATGCAGCGGGTAACTATTTCAATGGCTCAATCGATGAAGTCAAAGTGTTCTCTCGTGCTCTCAGTGCCAACGAGATCAAGGCCGAATACGATGCAGGAGTTGCGGGCAATACAGCAGGCTTGAGTTTTGCAGGTGGTGTGGCGGCGGGCGTATCGAGCACGAGTGATTATGACGCGGCGATACTGACGGACTCAGTCAAGGGGTATACGCTGGCGGTCAATCAAAACCAAAACCTGACGAAGGGTGCTGACACAATCGGTGCGGTGAGTGGTACGATTGCCAGCCCGGTGACATGGGTTGAGGGGACGACGACGGGGCTTGGGTTTACCCTCTATGGGACAAATGCAACGGCTATACCGGGGAAATGGAGTAGTGGCGCAGCGTATGCCGCGTTTCCTGGGACGAGTACGAGCTACTATACTCGTACCGGCAAACAGTCGAGCAAAGATGTACTGAATATGCGGCTGCGTATCGGGACGACAATGCTCAATGTGCCTGGTACATACACCAATGTCGTCACGACTGTCGGGACAGTCACGCCGTGAAAAAACTTGTTGCATCGATCGTGCTTGTGCTGAGTGTTGTGGTGTGTGGTCCGTCTGTCCATGCCGAATCGCTCAAAATTGCACCGCTTATCTATGATGACGTGGTACTGGGTAAGGGTGAGGTCAAAAAAGGTTTTGTCGATATATCGAACCCGGAGTACCAAAAACAGACGGTGCAGCTACAAGTCAAAGCTTTTCGACAAATCGATGACCAGGGCAGCTTGGAGTTTTATAGCAATGAACAGGTCGCGGCTGGTATCACGCTTGATTTTGACAAGATAACGCTCGATAACAGGGGTGCGATGCGAGTATATTTTGTACTCAACGGCGCAAAATTACCACAGGGTGATGTCTTTGCGGCCATCCTCGCCTCAACAATCCCTAGCAGTCGGGGAGCGGCTGCGCAGTCAGTCAGTGTCGGTACATTGCTCATCATCCAAAACGGTACGCCGGTATCACATACGGCCGAGATCATGTCATTTGATAGCAACTGGTTACAGATCGGTGATGGACTATCGGCACGTATGCGGGTGCGTAATCCTGCTGATGCGAAATCCTCAACAGGGCACTATCCGAGTATTGTCGTTGCGGCACAACCATACGCGACGATGACAGTCAAAGGACCGCTTCTATTTGCGGGTCGCACGCGAGCTGTTGAGTATCGTGAACAGGGTAGTTTTTTTGGGCCGATCTATCTCAAGGCATCAGTTGGCACGAGCAGTAAAGGACAATTGATTTTTGCCGTGACGGGATACTGGCGCTGGTTGGCGCCGCTACTTCTCGTCTTCTTTATCGTCATGACTATCGTCCTGCGTCGCAGCTTGCTAAGAAGATTGCGAAAACGGCGCTGATATATCTGTTCAAAACAAAGCATTACCACTATAATAACTACTAGGCCCAAAGAGGTGTGTTCGCTCGAGGGCAGAAGATATTTTATGCGAGGGAAAGTACTCCACCAACTTCACCGCATGGCGGCATTGCTCGTCATACCCGCGATCAGTATGATACTGATCTGTTTTGCGTTGTGGTCGGGAGATGCCAAGGCGGCGACGACTGTACCGACGACGATGAATTTCCAAGGACGCCTGCTCGATGCGTCGGGACTGCCCGTCGCCGATGGTCTCTACAACATGAAATTTGCACTGTACGACCAGGCGAGCGGTGGGACGCTCAAATGGTCAGAGGTACGCGAGACGACGACCCGTGTACAGGTGACGGGCGGGTTGTTCACGGCGAAGCTCGGTGAAGCATCAGCGATCAGTGCAAGTATATTTGCGAGCGGGGCGTTGTATTTTGAGATCACACTGCCGACACCTGCGACCGCAACTTGTGGCACTGCAAGCTGTGCGGCATGGGAAGCAGCGATCACTACTCGGCATCAACTCAGTACCAGCGCCTATGCGTACAATGCGGAGACGCTTGATGGTGTCGATGGGGCAGCATTTGCGCAGCTCAGCGCCAACAATACATTTACCGGTACGAATAAAATTGATGTGGCAAATACAAGCGCTTTCTCTGTAGTAAATGGGACGACGAATTTGTTCAAAGTCGACACAAGCGGCTCACAAATTGTCCTCGGGCAAGCTGACGCAACCGGTGCAGTGCTGGTGCTCGATATAAAAAATGACGCAAGTTCTGATCCGACCGGAACAAGTGGTGCAATGTATTACAATTCGATCGCGGGGAAGTTTCGGTGTTATCAGGGTTCGTGGACGGACTGTATCACGGCAACACCCGCCACTCCGACACTTCAAGCCTCGTATACGGCATCGACAGGCGGAACCACGCCTGAGATAAAAGTCGATACGACTCGCGGAGGACTAGATATCCAAGATGCTGATGCCACGATCGCAGGGACATTATTTGCGCTGAGAGCGAGTAGTGCTGGTGGGCTTGGAACGTCATTGTTTGATGTTGCGACCACTGGAGCAGCGCAATTTAGCGTACCAAACTCATCGACGTCGGCGTTTGTATTGCAAACGATCGGTGCGACGAAACTGCTTGTCGCTGATACGCAAAATGCACGGGTGTATGTGGGTGATCCTTCGGGCACGACAAGCCCGATCACGTGGGTCTTGAGCAATGCGTCGAATACATCTGATCCTACCGGTGTAGCCGGAGCGATGTATTACAATACCTCTAAAGATGCGTTTCGCTGTTATGAGAGCGGTGTGTGGAGAAACTGCGTGGGTGGCACAGACGCAACATCGGGGTATCGTTACTCTAATGATTTGCTGGGTTCATTTACGACAACAGGTGATGTATACTCAAGCCCTACTGGTACTGGTGCGACGACCTCGACGAGCAATGTGACGATTGCAACGAACCGCCCTGGCATATTTCGCTCAACAACCGGTTCGACTGCGACAGGTCGAGCGGCGTTCGGTACGACACTCGGTGCGATTGCGCTGGGCGGAGGGCTAACGATCTATGAGACTGCAGTGAATGTCACGACACTTTCAACAGTAACCGAACGATATAATCTGACCATAGGTTTTTATGACTCGACGACAGCTAACCAGACGGACGCAGTCGCATTTGTCTATGATGAAGGTGGCGTAGCTACCGGATCAGCTGCCAGTGCCAACTGGCAAGTAGTCACCTCGTCAAATGCCACTCGTACATGGACAACGACATCAACCGCAGTTGCGGCAGGAACATGGGTGAAACTAGGTATTATCGTCAATGCGGCCGGCGCAAGCGTTGGGTTTTATATCAACGGTACATCAGTTGCAACTCATACTGCTAACATCCCTACTGGTACGACACGTGCTGTCGGGTTTGGCTCTCAAATACTTAAATCTGTAGGGACAACAGCGCGAACGGTTGATGTTGACTACTTGCAGTGTGAGATTGACTTTACAACGTCGCGTTAGATCTAGCGTATAATTGGTATATATGAAGACAACTATTGTTCCCGACACGTCCGAGGTTGAATCGACTGTACAAAGCACAAAACAAGCGAAGAAGTTCAAGAGTCGTCGTTCGCGTCACCGATGGATGAAGGGGAGAGTATCACTAAGACAGTCATTTGTTGCGGTTGGGGTTATGGCCATATTAGTTTTTGTCGTGTGGTGGGTGTGGCTGCGAAGTCCACAGCCAATTGATACGGGTCGCTATCAAGTAGTCTATCTAACCAATGGCCAAGCCTACTTCGGTAAATTGCAAAATACGAGCGGGGAATATCTGGTCATGAAGCAACCGTATACAGCACAGGCCATTGAGGCTGACACATCGAAACCTGAGCAGCCGGCGACGACAGCGTTGCTCCGTGTGCGTGATCAGGTATATGGCCCAGATGACAGTATCGCGATTCGCGCCGAGACAGTCGCGTTTTGGCAAAACCTGCGTGATGATAGTAAAATATCGGCCGCGCTCAAAGCCAAACAGCAGTAAATCGTTGTGAATACTACAAAGAGTTTATAGTATATTTTTGACAT
>CAYWYG010000038.1:0-5161 GCA_964462335.1 uncultured Candidatus Saccharibacteria bacterium
TCAGCACTTCGTGCTAAAATGGGTTCGAGCGGAGTTGTAAAACTCTACCAAAATCGAACTTTTCGAGGAATTGTCGCCCACATGGGCGATTTTTTCTTGCGTTTTGCGGAGCAAAACCCAAATGTTCTTGGGGGGAGAAATTTCTAGGGCAGCCGTTGGCTGCACTTTTTGGGATTTTAGCCGCCATAGACGGTTTTCTTGGTAAAATGGAAGTGGACACAATTTAGCAAGAGGTATCTCTTTATTATTTAGCTTGAATAGCCGTCTCGTACAGTTTTGAGGTATCTCTAAATTGTGTCCAGCGAGGCGGCTATTTAAGTTGTGGGGGGCAACAATGAAAGAACTACTACTAAACATACAGCTTGTGTACTTCATCTATGTACGCAAAAGCACCGACGTAGAGGACAAGCAAGTCTTGAGCGTTGAGGCACAAATTGTAGAACTAAAGAAATTTGCCGCAGATAATAGCCTCAAAATCGCAGGTGTCATTATTGAAAAGAAATCTGCAAAGACACCTGGACGACCAAAGTTCAACAAAATGCTACAACGCATAGAAAACGGCGAGGCAAACGGGATTTTGTCGTGGCACCCCGACCGTTTAGCAAGAAATAGCGTAGACGGCGGGCAGATTGTCTACTTACTCGATCAAGCCCGTTTGCAATCGCTCAAGTTCCCGACATTCTGGTTTGAAAATACCTCTCAAGGCAAGTTTATGCTCTCAATGGCGTTCAGCCAAAGTAAGTACTATGTAGACAATTTGTCCGAAAATACCAAACGGGGCTTGCGACATAAAGTCCGCCTCGGACATTATCCAAGTGTCGCCCCTATTGGCTACATAAATGACGTTCGCAAGAAAACAATTATTGTAGACAAACGGCGTTCGCCGTTTGTGATCGAAGCATACGAGTTATACGCCGTAGGCGATAAAACTCTGCAAGATATTGCCGACTTTCTGGCGAGCAAAGGGATTATGACCAAGGGCAAAAAACCGCTCAGCAAAGACCAAATCAAATACATACTGACCAATCCGTTTTATTACGGGCATTTCCGTTATGATGGTGAAGTCCATGAGGGCAAACACAAGGCAATCATAGAGAAACAACTATTTGACCGAGTACAGGCGGTTATCGCTAAGCGTTGCCACCCGCAAAAGGGTGCGACTGCTCCGCAAGTGTTTTGCGGGCTATTGCACTGCGGGGCTTGCAAGATGTCCATAACAGCCGAGAAAAAGACCAAGCACCAGAAAAATGGCAATGTACACGAGTATGTATATTATCGGTGTACTCGTAAGAGCAAGGTTATAAAATGTAGCGAGTCGCCCATAACCGAACCAGGACTAACAACGCAACTCACGGATATATTGCAGGGCTACGCCCTGCCGAAGTCGTGGGCAGTTGAGCTGGGGCGTATGCTTGATGAGGACGAACGGCAAGCAGAACAAAGTTCTGGCGTCTTTATTACTGACGCACAAGCCAAGATTGGTAACTTGCAAAGCAAGTTACAGCGACTTCTGGACAGTTACCTCGACCAAGATATTGACCAACCTACATACAAAGCCAAACAAGCAGAGCTGATGAGCAACAAGAAATCGCTAGAGGAACAAATCGGCAAGCTAACGCTTGCCGCCAATGCGTGGGTTGAACCCATGAGGCAATGGCTAAAACAAGCTACTGAACTCAATAGAATTGCAAAGAACGCCGAGCCAAGTGCCATGAAGCTAGCTTTTTCTCAAATTGAAGGATTGAACCTATTTCTAAAATCCCGAAAAGTGCAGCCAACGGCTGCCCTAGAAATTTCTCCCCCCAAGAACATTTGGGTTTTGCTCCGCAAAACGCAAGAAAAAATCGCCCATGTGGGCGACAATTCCTCGAAAAGTTCGATTTTGGTACCCCGGGTAGGAATTGAACCTACGGCCAAAAGCTTAGAAGTCTCTTGCTCTATCCACTGAGCTACCGGGGCGTACTCGATCTATTGCATCTCTGTATTGTTGCTTAAAGAGCATCTTACCTTCAGATGTCTTCATAAATCGTTCTCGTCTCTGCGCATCTGATTTTTGACTATAGGCTTCATAGCCAACTATCGTAATGGGCAGATATTTACTGGTTGTTGCAACGTTACCCGCAGCATGCTGGCGAAAACGTTGCTTTAAATTTGCCGTGAATCCAGTATATATCTGGCCATTACTCATCATTAAATAATAAACGTAATGCATAGAGATGATTTTAAACTACATCCACTGCCACGTCATCCGACGTGGTCCCGTCGGATGACGGGAAGCTACCGGGGCGCATCTTTATTTTAACAGATTGGGCGTATACTAGATATCGATGACAAAAATCACAAAGTTTTTTCGGCAGTATCCGTATTTGGGCATGGCGCTATGCGTCGCGGTGATCGCGGGTGTAAGTAGTCTTATCGGACAAGCGACGTGGGGCAATGTACTAATCGGTGCGTTTAGCATCTTTATGGCGTGTCGCTTACTCATCGACATTATTCGCGATCTTCGGGGCGGCACGTATGGAGTGGATATACTCGCGGCTGTCGCGATCATCGCCACTATCGCCGTCGGGGAATATTGGGCGACGATCATCATCGTCATCATGATGACGAGCGGCGAAGCGCTTGAGAAATATGCCGCGCAGCGCGCCAAAGCCGAACTCACCAGCCTCCTTGAGCGCGCCCCAAAGATCACCCACCTGAAAACTGATACGACCACGCGCGATATTCCGATCGGTGACGTAAAAATAGGTGATCTATTGGTCATCAAACCAGGCGAAATCATCCCGGTTGACGCAATTATCTCTGAAGGTTCCTCTTCGATTGACCAATCGTCACTCACTGGTGAAAGCCTACCAGTCGACAAAACTGTCGGCGACGAGCTCATGAGCGGCTCGGTCAACGGTGATAGCGCCCTGACCATCAAAGCACTGCGCACTGCCCACGACAGTCAGTACGCGCAGATCGTCGAACTCGTCAAAGCAGCGGGCGACAGCCGCGCACCATTTGTGCGTATGGCCGACCGCTACGCAGTACCATTTACCATCATCTCATTTGCCATCGCCGGCTTCGCCTGGTGGTCGAGCGGTGAGGCGCTGCGGTTTGCCGAAGTGCTCGTCGTCGCAACACCCTGCCCGCTCCTGCTCGGTGCGCCGATCGCACTCATCAGCGGCATGAGTCGCAGCGCTCGGCACGGTATCATCGTCAAAAGCGGCGCTGTCCTCGAGCAACTTTCCCGCATCAAAGCCGCGGCGTTTGACAAAACTGGCACTCTCACCCAAGGCAGCCTGAGTATCGATGCTATTCACCCGCATGGGCGTATCAGCGAAAAAGAATTATTGCAGCTTGCAGCTAGTGCTGAGAAAAGTTCCGCGCATATCATGGCGGCAGCTGTCGTCACGGCGGCCGAGGCACGTGGGTTGTCGCTGTTGTCCGCCTCACACGTCAGCGAGTTGACCGCACGCGGCGTCATCGCCCATATCAAAGGTGACACCATCCTCGTCGGCAAAGCATCGTTTCTCACAGGTGAAGGCGTGCATATGCCCGACGCCGCCGAGCACGATGCGACCGCTATCTATGTCGCCCGCAATCGCACCTATCTCGGCTCGATCACCCTCGCTGATACCGTACGCGATAATTCTCATAGCACCATCACAAGACTCAAAAAACTTGGCGTACTGCACACCCTCATGCTCACTGGCGACAATGCAGCGACAGCAGAGAAAATTGCCCGTATCATCGGTATCACTGATGTACGCGCCGAGTTGCTGCCTGCCGACAAGGTCAAATCAGTTGCGAGTTTTGCACACCGCCCGATCATGATGGTTGGCGACGGCGTCAACGATGCGCCAGTCCTCGCAGCCAGCGACGTCGGCATCGCCATGGGTGCGCGCGGTGCGACGGCAGCCAGCGAATCAGCCGATGTCGTGATACTGCTCGATGACATCAGCAAAAGCGCCGAAGCAATCGCTATCGCCCAGCGCACCATCCATATCGCCTGGCAAAGTATCATGATCGGCATCGCGATCAGTATCATCCTCATGCTCATCGCTGCAACCGGACTCATCCCTGCGATCATCGGCGCCATCCTCCAAGAAGTCGTCGATGTCGTCGTGATTATCAACGCGCTCAGAGCCCACCGCGATACATGATATGGCTGACCGCGCATTACCCGACATTATTCGCAGCGTATGTCACGCCCACGGTATCACCTGTCGATCATTTTCTGACGACTGGGTATTTCGACTTGAAAAAGATGGTGCGGTCAAATGGGTCATAAATTATACGTTCGACATAAACTCTGCTGCAAGTGCTGAGCTTACGAGCGACAAAGTTGCGTGCTTTCACGCGCTCAGCCACGCCGGTCTATCTGCTGTCGCACATTATCTTGTACGATCGCGCGGCGCAGACGTATTTATCGAGCCAGAAGAAACATTCGAACGACTCGTTGCCAAACCACTCGCGGCAAGTGGTGGTATGTGCGTCATGCCATACGATAGCATCGATAGCGTGCGTGAATATGTCATGAGTCAACCCGCAGGCGATTGGTGCATTAGCCCACGAATCGATATACAAAGAGAGTTGCGATACATCGTGCTCGACGAACAAACGATACTTGCCTACGAAAAATCTTCACCCGACGATACTCATGGCTTGCCTATGTACAATCTGAGTCGAGGTGCAGTTGCACAAGTCGTCGATCCAGATAGGGAATTGGCCGAACTCGCCAGACAAGCGACTACGCGCCTAGGCCTGAGATCATCCGCCGTTGACATTGCCCAGCTGTACGACAACTCATACACGATCATGGAGGTCAATCACCGTTTTGGTATGGAACACTTCGCCAGACAGTCTGATGAATACTACCAGTTAGCATATGATGTATACCAAAAAGTCATCGATGCGATGATAACAATATAGGTTTCTCTCCTAGCCCATTCCCTACCATGAAATAAGCTAGCACAAGGCTGGCGTATTTCATGGTGCGGGATAGGGTGCGAGCGGTCGCTTCGCTTCCTATTTCCGCTCCAGAAGGGTCGAGTGCAAGCACTCGCTTCCTTTTCTCGCTTCACGAAACCCATTTTGCTGTCGCAAAATCAGGCTTTCGCCTAGCCCGTTCCCTACCATGAAATAAGCTAGCACAAGGCTGTCGTATTTCATGGTG
>CAYWYG010000039.1:0-4963 GCA_964462335.1 uncultured Candidatus Saccharibacteria bacterium
CCGCCATTCGCGCATGCACCAAGTTAATTTACCTCGCGTATTATACTGATCTTATCTTGTGTTGGCAAGTCTCGGCAAGATGCTTATGGCGTGATATCATAAGAGGAATAAATGAGAGGGAAACCGTGAACAAAGTTGCAGCCTATCTACAATCTCATATAGCTGGTGATATATTGGCGGGGCCAAAAGTTCGTGACGTGTACTCGCGCGACGGGAGCATACTTACTGTGGCGCCAAATCTCATCGTCTATCCGCGTACGACGAGCGATATACGTAAGGTCGCTCGGTTTGCATGGCAACTTGCCGAAAAAGGCCACGCAGTGCCGATCACGCCTCGAGGCAACGGCACGGACACGTCTGGCGCAGCGATAGGAAAAGGTATCATCATGAGTATGTCTGCGCATATGGGCAGGATCCTTGAACTTGATACAAAGCAGCGCATGGTGCGTGTGCAGCCAGGACTCAATTTCAAGTCGCTTCAAGAGACGTTGTATACCCATGGGTTGTTTCTTCCGGCGTATCCCGCAAACTACAAATACTCTACTGTCGGTGGTGCGATTGCCAATAATGCCGCAGGTGAGAAATCTATCAAATACGGCTCTATGCTCAAATGGGTTGATAAACTCGAGGTAGTGCTCGCAAATGGCGAAGTGATCCAGACGGGGAAAATAAGCAAGAAGGAGCTGGAGAAGAAAAAAGGTCTTCCGTCACTTGAAGGAGCAATTTATCGGGCGGTTGACGGTCTGTCCAAAGATCATTTTTCCGCACTTGACGCATACTACGCCGAACGTTCAGACGCGCTGGCTCGCGATAATGTCGGATACAATCTCATGGATTGTATTGCAAAAGATGGATCGTGTGACCTCACGCCACTTTTTGTGGGCTCCCAGGGCACGCTCGGTATCATCACGGAGGCTATCTTAAAAGTTGCAGTCCATTCACCTCAGACTGATGTAGTACTGGCGGCATTTGATGATCTCGGCAAAATGGCCGAGGCGATTGAGCAAATCGTCGCACTTGATCCCAGTAGTGTTGAGATGGTCGGTCGTGGCGTCATAGAGTTCATGAAAAACGAACGAGGTACAAATATACTCGCAAACGTGTTCGATGAATCTATCGGCACGCCAGCCGCGCTCTTGTTTGTAGAATTTGATGATGAGCACCCCCGAAAACGCAGCAAGAAGGCGAAGCGAACGGACAAGATCATCAGCAAACTCGCCAGTGCGTCGATACGGACGACTGACCCAGAACAGCAAGAAATGATATGGGCTCTTCGATCAAGTACGAGAGCATTGCTCAGTCACGAAAAAGGTGGCGAGGCAGCATTGCCGATCATCGATGATGTTATCGTTCCTCCAAGCAAGTTTGATCAATTACTTGGAATGATCAATGAACTCGCGGCCAAACACAAGCTTGATTTGGCTGTATGGGGGCATGCTGGGGACGCCCATCTTCATGCGATGCCGATATTGGATCTAGGGAAATTAGGTGACCGCCAAAAGGTATTTAAGCTTATGGATGAGTATTTTCGCGCCGTTATCAAGCTTGGCGGTAGCATAGCTGGCGAGAATAATGACGGTCGTCTTCGTGCTCCGTATGCGGCACTTCAGCTGGGTGAAGAGGTAGCCCAGACCTATCGTGACCTCAAAGTAGCATGTGACCCACACAACATGCTTAATCCCGGTGTCAAATCTGGGACTAGCCTCAAGCAGCTTGTCGAGATGCTTCGGCATGACTACTCGCTTGCTCATCTTGCGGACTATCTACCGAGAAGTTGAGACTTAGACACATAGATCATTGATATGCCATAGGTCATATCACGTATTATTGCTACGAATGCAATATGATCTATGAAATACGATCTACGTCCTAAATGGTTTTGTCATGGGCAGACCTGGGTCTGCTTCGTAGATTCTCATGAGCTCATTGTATTTTGCTACCCGATCAGTACGAGAAAGCGATCCGGTTTTGATCTGACCGCAACCGAGCCCAACCGCAAGGTGGGCGATCGTTGTATCTTCAGTCTCGCCGCTGCGATGGCTCATGATGGTACGCCAGCCCGCCTTTTGCGCCATGGTCACTGCGTCGATTGTCTCTGTTAGGCTACCGATTTGGTTTGGCTTGATGAGGATCGCATTGGCCGCTTTTTCATCGATTGCGCGCCGCAATAATTTGACGTTGGTGACGAGCAGGTCATCGCCAACTAGCTGGACGTGGTCGCCGATCTGTGCTTGCAATGCACTCCACCCATCCCAATCACTTTCCGCGAGGCCGTCTTCGATACTGACGATAGGGTAGTCGTGTGCAAGTTTGGCCACCCAGTCCACCATCTCATCACTTGAGAGCTTACGGTTTTCGGTCGCGAGTGTGTAGACTCCGTCTTTGTAAAATTCACTCGACGCTACATCAAGCGCAAAGACGATATCTTGACCGAGCGAATAACCGGCATTGGCGATAGCAGCAGAGATCAGCTCAAGTGGCTCTCGATTGCCACCTTTGACGACCGGCGCATAGCCACCTTCGTCACCGACTGTAGTTGGGTAGCCCTGTGTTTTGAGCACATTTCCGAGTGCATGAAATACCTCTGCGCCCATTTGTACGGCGTGTGCTATGTCCTTTGCGCTGAGACAAATTATCATGTATTCCTGTATATCGGTTGCAAATGCGGCGTGGGCACCGCCATTTTCGATATTCATCATGGGTAATGGGATGGACTGCTGCGGGTTGCCGACGTACTCGGCGATATAGAGATGGAACGGTTTGTGTTGCGAGGTGGCGACGGCTTTTGCCACGGCGAGACTGACAGCAAGTATGGCGTTGGCTCCGAGATGAGATTTGTTTTCGGTACCATCGAGTTCGCGCATCGCATCGTCGATAGCTCGTTGGTCGGCAGCATTCATACCGATGAGGCGTGGTGCGATGACATCGCGGATATTGGCGATGGCTTTTTGGACGCCTTTGCCACTGTAGGCCGTATCGCCATCCCGTAGCTCGAGTGCCTCACCTGAGCCAGTGCTTGCGCCTGATGGTACAGCCGCCCGACCCATCGAGCCATCTTCTAGGTAGACATCTGCCTCGACAGTAGGATTGCCCCGACTGTCTAAAATTTGACGTGATCTAATTTCTTTAATAATGCTCATGCTTTTATTGTACACTTAAATCTCCAAACGAAAAAACCGGACGGTACGTCCGGTTTTTTCGTGGTGGGTCGCGAGGGACTCGACTCACCTTCGGCGAGCCCGAAACTTCGCGATCGAAAACAAGTTTTCGTCGGAAGATTTCCTTGCGAACTGCCACGGGCAGTTCGCACCCCAACCCTTGGCATCGAAAGTTCGGGACGGGACTTAAGTACAACCAAAGTAAAAACCGATCATGAAGACCGGTTTTTACTTTGGTGGGCGCTGAGGGACTTGAACCCCCGACCCTCTCGGTGTAAACGAGATGCTCTAGCCAACTGAGCTAAGCGCCCGTGGGTAACAGTGTACCTAATTATGACGTGGTGGGCAATACAGGGCTCGAACCTGTGTTCTTGTTTTGCTCGCTCACCAGCTGAGGCTGGCCGTCATTTGCCGGGGCAAATGACTTCCGCTCGGCCAAGCATTGAAAACGTAAACTGCTACCGCAGCAGTTTACGCCTCTCGGTCACAGGTTCGAATACAGGGTCGCTCGTAGACTCGCTCCTCCGTTCGCAAAGGGTCGAATGCAAGCATTCGCGTTCCTTTGCTCACTTCGACGCACCTGCTTTTGCTCTGCAAAAGTACAGGTTCTCGCGCCTCATTGCTCACCAATATAAAATAGCCATGCAAGATGACTATTTCATATTGGTGGGCAATACAGGGCTCGAACCTGTGACCTCACGAATGTGAATCGTGCGCTCTAGCCAACTGAGCTAATCGCCCTCGCACACTCGGACAATTAGCTGTATCACATAGTTGACTAGAGCGCCATGCGCGATTATTGATAAATCGGCTTCGCCTTGGCCAACTGAGCTAATCGCCCAAAACCATGCTAATATTCTATACCAGCACGCTCATTATATCCATCCATAACTAATTGGCTAGAGCGTACGACGTGCGCGAATAATTGTGCCGAAGGCTTCCAAATGGAGCTAATCTACAAGGACATAGATTATAGACCTTTAATTCATATGACGGTAAGCGTAATGATGATCATCGAAAAGTGCGACAAAAATATAAAACGCGATAAACCGCTAGAAGCGCTTTATTATTACCATCTTATTTTGCGGTATATAACGAAATTCTTGCGGCTAAAACATGGGCTGTACGAAAAGGCAGAGTATGATCTGAAACATATTTATCGTGACGTGCCTCGAGAGGAAACAAAGCAGATAGAGAAGTTTTATAACGTGAGCGCGCAAGATATCGAAATGACTTTGCCTGAGCTTGAAAAGTGGATAAAAGATCTGTGAGAACTAAAGCGTATCGGCCCTTGAAACAAGAGGATTATTTTTTCCCATTCCAATGGAGCGAGAAAGCTATTTGGAAAATTGATGCGCCTGTCGTCGAAATCGAACTGTCACAAATTGTCTGGCTCTTGGACGTTGATTGGTTTGGGACAGATGAACGTCCCCTGACGCCAAATGAAGTAATGAAAAATCCCGAGCTAGACAGTGTGCATTACGAAAGAATAAAAAATGCGGACTTGGCTTATCCGATAGACCTAGGCTTAAATCCACGCGTCAATAAGCTCGTACCTTTTGATGGTTTTCATAGAATATGCAAGGCCAAGATGCTTGGCGCGAAGCAAATCAGATGCCGGATTATACCAATTGAAAAAGTATTAAACAAGATGACTCGACATACATCTGCCTCAACGGCTAAAGCCTATCCGCTTCACTTCGTTTCGCTTTCGGCACGTCAAGCTTTGAAAACGTAAACGTCCGCTGGACGTTTACGCCTCTCGGTTCAAATCCTCCCTCAAGTCATATACCAATGATACAACC
>CAYWYG010000040.1:0-4875 GCA_964462335.1 uncultured Candidatus Saccharibacteria bacterium
CAAGATCAAGTTCTTTAGCACTCTTGCCAAAATATATTTTCGCTGCCTGATCGATACCAAACGCACCTTCGCCAAAATACACTGAGTTAAGATACATATCGAGGATTTGTTCTTTGCTGTACTGACGGTCTACCGCAATCGCCATGGCAACTTCTTGGTACTTTCTAAAGAACGTCTTGTCGCTCGTCAGTAATTTATTTTTCACAAGTTGTTGAGTGATCGTCGAACCACCATACGCGGTCGCATCTTTGCTCGTAAAGTTAGCGTACAGCGCCGACACAAGCCCTTTGAGCGACACGCCTGAGTGCTTGTAGAAATCCTTGTCCTCGCTCGATACAACTGCGTCTTTGACAAACGATGATATATCATCGAGCGCCAGTCGCTTGAGTGAAGCTGTGGTATCGGTAGAGTAAAATTCCTCGCCGTTTGCATCGAGCAGTTCAATACCCGTATTGTTACGGTTCATTAGCCGCTCAGGGTCAGCAATATCACGCGCAAGCGTGAGATACGTCACAAGCGGTACAAGGATCAAAAACAACGCCACTGGTACAGCAATGACAAGCATGCGCTGTCGCCAACTAAGGCGCTGCCACCATTTCCATACGCGCCGCAGGCGATTATCTCGACGGTATTTTTTGGTATAACGACCTCGTCGTTTCATAGCTATTATTTTACTCTATATCTGTTAGTTGGTATACTACTGGCATGCCAAGTCCCCGCACCATCCGTCCGAAGCAAACTATCTTCTACCAGGGTGAGGCAGCGTCGGCTGTGTACCGTATCGACCGTGGGCTGGTACGCGCCTACGTCATTCATGACAATGGCGATGAATCGACCATCGCTTTTTTTGGACCCGAGGATATCTTTCCTGTCACTGCGGCATTTTCAATTGCACCTGTCACATTGTTCTACTACGAAACCGTGACTGATATGACAGCGCATACCTACAATGACAATGAGTTTCAGGCATTCATTGCAAGCAACGCTGCCGACGAGCTCCAGCGCTTTGCAACGCGTTACGTTGGCGCACTTCTCCATGTCAGCGCTCTGACGCAACAAACCGCATCACTCAAACTAGCACATACATTGCGCTACCTTGCGATTCGTTTCGGTGAAAAACTTGTCATCGGTAGCCGCATAAAAATTGCCGTCAAACTCACCCAACACGATCTGGCATCACTCAGTAATCTTAGCCGTGAGACAGTGAGTATCGAGCTCGGTGTACTGAAGAAACATGAGGTGATCACAGTCAAAGAAAAATATTATTTTGTACACCTCGGCAAACTGAACGCGTTTGTCAACGAAGAGGCAACACCAATCAGCCTCTAGTCGAGTGTTTCCTGTACGAGTTTGAGCAGATCCCGTGGTGATGCCCAGGCTTTGAGCATATAGCGAGTTGCGCCAAGTTTGATGGCATCGTCTATGTCATTTTTCGCGTCGAGGTTGCTGAAGACAATGATGGGGATGCCCCGCTCATTATCAAATTGTTTCAAAAATGTCTTGCCATCCATAACTGGCATGAGCAGATCGAGCAATATCATATCGTACACATTTTCTGCGAGGTGTTCGATGGCTTGTTTGCCGTCATAGGCGCTATCGACAATATACCCAGCTGAGCCGAGCACCATACGAAATGCATCATGCAAATCAGCATCGTCTTCAACCAACAGTATTCGTTGTGTGTGTGATGTCATATCTTCTCCTTATTGTACACTTTTTTATGCGTCGCTACAGGCAATATGAGAGTAAACACCGCACCGCCTTTTTGGCCAGATGCCGCGCGTATGATACCGCCATGTGCGAGGGCGATCTGCTGAGCGAGATACAGACCTAGCCCGCTTCCGCCCTCGTGTGCCGAAAGATCATTTGCCACTCGGCTAAATTTGACAAATAACTTGTCGTGGTCTTCTGGTCGTAAACCGACACCGTGATCACTCACCGACACTCGCACCTGATCGCCACTTACTCGACATGACACCCTCACACGACTATCTTGGTATGAATACTTAATCGCATTGTTGATGAGATTCTCTATCACCATACGCACATAGCGCTCGTCGGCTTTGATGATTATATGAGCTGGTGATGCCACACGAATCGAGATGGATTTTCTCTTAGCATCCTCATCCATGCCCTCGACAACATCGCGCACAAGCATCGCAAGATCAACCACCTGATGGTTAAGACTTAGTTGACCTGCGTCAGCCTTTGCAACGTGTAATATTTGGTTGATTGTCTCAATCTGGCGTTCGTTTGCTGAGTACGCTTTCATGGCAATCGTCTGCTGCTGCGGGGTAAGTTCGCCAACAAATCCTTGCGTCAGCATACCGAGGTATTGCTTCACCCCACTGGCGGGAGTACGTAGCTGATGCGATGTGAGCGCAAGTAATTCGTCTCGTGTCTTCATGAGCTGCTCGCGATGTGACAATGTTAGACGGTGGATTGACCGTGATAACAAGCGATGAATCGCAAATCCCAGCAAAGTACTTGCAATGATCCCTGTCATAAATATGACAAGCGATGGCGTGAGGCGGCTCCATATTGGCTGATACAAAGTCGTGGAAAGTTGCCAAGTACGACCGTAGAGATCAATAGTGCGTGATGTATCGTGACCTTCATCGGTTGCCTCTCGCACGGGTGATGGCTGGCGCGCAATTACCTCATTCCCGTCAGCAATACCGTATGATATGTGATCGATATCAAGCGTCGCACGGTCGAGCGTAAACATCATATCAACCGGACGCATTGCAATATATACGTAGCCACGTATTGCTTGTCGACGCTCAGTGATGCTGCTGCGCGGTTTTGTGAGATCGTATATAGGATAGTAGATCAACACACCACGTTTACTCGTATCGCCCGCATCCTGAACGAGACGGACAGGTGCCGACATAGCGATTGCTGCCTCATCACGAGCACGTTCCATAGCTGCGCGCCGCGTCGCTTCGCTCAGCATATCGTAGCCAATCGCGCGCTGGTTGATGGCATTGTCTGGCTCGAGATAGACAATCGATGTGCGGGCAGCAGCGTCTGTACCTGCATAACTTGCGTAGCCATAGCCGAGGATTGAAGGATAGCGCTCAACAAGGCGGTTGCTCGTGACAAATTGCTGCCATTGATCTTTAGTGACATCACCATTCACATCAAAAAGTCCGGCACCAGCATAGAGAAGTTGCTGATAGCGATCAGCTTGCGTGGTCAAATGCTGCGCTATCGTAGAAGATTGACGGTCGGCCGTCTCATGAAATGAGTCTATATGCTGCTGCATGATAGTATTTGCAAATATGTAGCTTAGCAATATTCCTACTGCCGATACTAGCATCGCAAAGAGTACGATAAGCCGACGGATCTCATCTCGCTGATAATGTCTGAAAAATTTTTTTGCAATGTGTTCCATACGCTACCTATCCTAACAGATTATCTCGCGCAAAAGTGTAATCTAGATCACAAAAAAACTGTTGTCAGCATCATATCGCCAGCTCTTCGACAGCTTTATCATCGAAGTAGTGTTACGCAGTATTACATCATACGAAGGGAGATCACAAAATCATGTTACTCACAACTATCAAACACACTATCGTCTATAGCTTCTACGGTCTGAGCGCATTTGCCGCTAGTTTCTTTGCAAGCTTGCTAGGACGCTTCGAGTACCAGCATCCTGCATGGATCTCGCTTGGCTCGCTCGCGCTTTCCAACGCCATCATCATCACGCTTGCTATCCTCATCGCTCTCACGCGCGCGCAGATCATTCACAATCGCCCAACCTACCGCGCGGCAATATAATATATAACCCCCATCTTTCAAAAGCGTCCCTGCGAGGACGCTTTTTCTATCACCACACTCTATGCGATAATGATCATAATGAGTAAGTTAGACGGCATAACCGTGCGAATACCCACTGCCGAAGAATTTTCTGGCGTACTCGATCTGCGCTGGCGAGTGCTTGATCAGCCAGTTGGGGCACAACGTAAAGATGCGCCGTCTAACACCGATGTCGCTGAAGGCACCATCCATGTCGCTGCATTTGATGGCGATCGTGTTGTATCAACTGTACGTCTGGACCCTCGTCTAGGACAAGACGGGCCGATATATCTTGTACGTAGGATGGCAACCGATCCTGACTATCGACGGCGCGGTATCGGTGGCGCCGTCCTAACTGAAGCGGAGCACATTGCTGCAGTGCGCGGCGCAACAGGCATCGTACTACATGCTCGCCTAGGCGCTGTCGCGTTTTATGAATCTATGGGGTATACCGCAACTGGTCATACGGAAATTCATGACGGTGAGGCAACTCCTGAGATGATAAAGAGTATCTCCTCCTAGCTATTGTATTGTAACTAAATTGATTATAACCACTATAAAAAGGGTATCCTTTTCATTATTTGATGAATACGCATGATACGATTGTTACAATGAATGATATCAAAGTATTGGCAGCAACAGCTGCGACGATCATCGCGATTATTGCGTACATTCCCTACCTCATCGACATGTTCCGCGGACGCAATAAGCCACATCTTTACACCTGGATCAGTATCTTTCTCATCACGGCAGTCGTGGCGTGGTTACAGCTGATCGGCGGTGCAGGTTTTGGCGCGATACCGACATTTGTCGGTGTTGGAGTCGATGCCATCATACTATTTTATTGTTTTCGATACGGCACGAAAGACGTCGTGTTTATGGACAAGATCTGCCTCGTATTGTCCATCGTGGGCATCATTGCATATATCATTTTCAACCAACAACCAGTGCTCGCGCTCGTCATTGTCACATGCGCTGAAATCATCTCGTTTGTGCCTACATTTCGCAAGACCAAAAATGATCCTTACTCAGAATCATTGCCAAGTTATTACCTCATTATGCTGAAACTCATCC
>CAYWYG010000041.1:0-4428 GCA_964462335.1 uncultured Candidatus Saccharibacteria bacterium
ATGTGCTAGCTTTCTTGTATGAAAGCTCATTCGAGGCGGCGAGACGTGCTCGCCAGCCTCTATGAGATCTCATCAGTTGTTAAACCTAGCCTGCAATGCCTCTAGGCTTGCCTGGCTTACTCCCCCGCTTGTTAGTTCTGCAGCACGCCTCTCACAGTCCGCAACCAACTCGTTTACCAACGAGACAAACTGCTTCACTTGGTTTGCGTATTCGTGATGAGTCTGAGCGCCCGGTTCGAGCAAACGATTTGCACGATACAATAGTGTGTCTCGGCGTTTTCGCAGGTCGTCATCGAGATCATCACCCAGCTCATCAAGTGTATCTATCGCATCATTTACCGTCTGGACTACCTTGTTCTTCTGAGCCTCCTTCTCGGCCGACTGCGGGTCAAGTCCCCAGCCACGCCCTACTGGCGGGCTGCTTCTATCACCCCGTGAGTCATGCTTGCGCTCATCGTACACTGCCCAACTCTGGGCAATTTCTTCTTGAATCGCCAATACCGTTGCGAGCTGTGCCGGAGTAATCCCCTCTTTAGGGAGGTGTTCCCGTACGAATTCATGCTGAGATATCACGTCAGCTTTCGTCCATGACAGTACGAGCTCGCCCGGTCGAATCTGGTCCCATACCATTGTTCCATCAGGGTTATCGTACCGCCCATACTGATCAACGGGTACTGCGTCCGCCTCTCGTAACGAGCCATCAGGGCTGACCACCCAGCCCATACTATTGTGCGTAGCACCCATGATACGACGATATATTTTGACACATGATGGTAAACCTTCCGCTACACCTTCAGCATCAAGACGTTGCTTTTCATGAGCAATTTGCTGTCGTGTAATTGCCTCTTTTGCTTCTCTCACGGCTTGTTCAACCGATCGTGCGCCATAGCCGTTTCCAAACATGATTTTTTTGCCATTTGGAAGCGCCCCGACTTCGCTAAATGCCTGTACTAATTCCTCATCGCTGACATCTATACCGACATATGGCTGACCGTTTTCGTAATGCAGTGGCACACCACGGAATTCATCGGGATTTTCATCATCGATTTGCATACGCACCTCAGGTGATATCACATCGTCTATCTCAACTGGAGGTATATAGTCACGTGCTTCATCAAGTGTCGCAGCATCTATAGGCAACGCGACATCAAGCATACCCCGCACATCACTCGAAGTAATCGTCGTGAGCTTATTACGAGTCTTACGTTGCAACCGCTCGATCTCTTTCACGATTTCACCATACGGGTTGTTATACCACGATTCATTCACAAGCTGATCGATGATAAACCCTCGTCGCTCAGGACTGGCTGTAGCGGGTTTTGTAGTGCGCTCATTCATATCGCGCCCGTTAAATGTCACTGCCCACTCTTCGCCTATCTGACCATCAGGCATAACCACGAACCGCTCTCGCCTTTCAAAAAACAGCTGCGGGGCAACGTCATGGAGAAAATCTACCGAAGGTACGTTTGTCACATTCTCAATAATGTTGAGTGTCACTGTGCGACCTCGTGCGACGATCTCGAGGTCAAATGGCATACCCACGATCATCTCAGCCGGACGGACTGTTGACCTTTTTCCAGTCTCACGCATACCACCCTTGGAATCAGTAAACCCTGCCCCATACCGCTGTCGCATGTAGAGGTTATCAACCATGCCAGATACAATACATCTGACCAATTGTTCGCGCTGTTCAGCATCTGGCATAATGAGAGGCTCACCGTTGAGTTTTTCAACGCGACGCAAGTCTCTCATGATATCCTTTGATTTTTGAAAACCTTTACCAGCTATGTCAAAGTCTCGCAACCGAGCACCAGACATACCTTGAGCAGCAATAAACACTTCGAGCTGCCTGATCATATCCGAATCGTTAAAACCTGGCTCAAGCATTGATCGCCATCGTTCATCACATGAGCGATTACGCGTGCCGAACATCAATATACCGCCAGCCTCCTGTATCGCAAGGAGTGCCGCAAGTTGTCCTTGAACTTCCACCCCATACTTTCTCGCCTCGATCATCATACGAGCATAGTGCGACTCAACAGGCATACGCTCCATATCACGACCAACTTTTGTCACACTGCCATCTTCAGTCAGGGCACCGAGTTTTTGCAAGCGTGATTTTGCCGCTACGATCTCGCTTGGATTTGGCTGGTGGTAAAACTCTAGTTCTTCAGCGTCAAAACCATTTTTCGCAAGCCGTAGCACCATACCATCGAGGCGGGTGCGAATTATCTCTGGTGTCCCATACGGTTCACGTTCTTTCATTGAGGCAAACGGATTGTTCCCAAGCTGTGCAAGTACGTATTCACCTGTCTTAGTACGACCCGCACGCCCAGCACGCTGCATACAATCAGCTTGTGAGACCGGATTGAGATAAAGCCCCTCTACACCATTGCGTACTTCGTTGCGGCGCTCTAGGCCACTATCTACCACCGCATCAATATCGTCGATCGTGATGCTCGTTTGTGCAACATTTGTCGCAACGATGACTTTCGCACCGGAGTATTTGGCAAATACTTTACGCTGCTCTGCCGGCTCCAACTGTCCATGCAGTGGCAAGACTGTCACGCCCGGGATATTCGCTCGATTGATCTCTGCGATTACTTGGTCAATCTCCGCCTTACCAGGAACAAACACTAAAGTGTTCTTGCCTTCCTGAGCAAATTTTATTGCCTGATCAGCAACATCACCACCCTCTTCTTTTTTGACCTCAAATGTTCGCCCTGGTACCTCTATTACCGGTACTTCACGTGTTGCATTATCGGCAAAATACTCAGACAACTTGCCAGATTCCATCGTCGCGCTCATCACGACAACTTTGAAATTTGGATCTTCATTCATGCGCTTTTTAGCCCACGCGACTAATACTTCCATGTTTTCGTTCCACTCATGGACCTCATCGAGTACGAGTACTTGTTTTTTACCCACGCCTCGACCAGCAAGTTCACGGACTTGCTGTAGACCATCGGTCACAAAAAGTATCTGATTTTCGTCACTATCACCACGTTCACGCGCAGTACGATAGCCGACATAATTTTTATAGTCATCTCCCATTTGGGAGACAACTTCGTCACGGACACGCTCTGCGACGCTTCGTGCTGCCACGACACGGGGCTGTGTGACAATCACTTCATAGCCAGCCTCAGCCAAGAATTGCGGGACCTGTGTACTTTTACCCGCCCCTGTCTCGGCAGTAATTACTGTCGCCTGCGAAGTGATAACCGCCTCTGTGATGCGCTCTCGATAACCAGCGATAGCTAGTTCATGATTACCCAGCTGATAATCCGTCGCGCGTCGTGCGCGCGTCGCTTCATCATCATCTCGCTCAGCCGTGTCAGGAACTGCGGGTACAAATTCTGGTGCCTTTTCAGGATTTTTGGCATCTTCGATTGGGCGCGATGAGATCACCGGCCGTCGTGGAAACAAATCTGATGGTTTTGGTGCGCTCATACGCGTCCTTATTCCTTTCTTTAGCTGAGCCTATGAAAGCTCATTTCCTCATACGGCCTTACCCGTACAACGTAGTGAGATTTCATGGTTGTGCCCCGCTTTTCTCCGTGAGACTGGAGACGGCGCGGGGCAACCGTGATTGAGATGAGCACATTTTAGCGAGTTGTGCCCTTATGGAACTCGGCCCTCTGCCACGAGGCGATGACTCAATTGATTATCCTCGGTAGAGTTCCCGAGCTGATGGTCAGAGCCGCCTTAGCTCCTTGACGACCAAGACGGTCATCAAGGCGGTGGCAATCAGCGCAATCGCTACCCACCCCCACTCGCCCCGCAGGGCGAGGCGACCGATCCAGCTGGCGCAGAATACCTGCGCCACCCAGACGATCAGCAACCTCCACATACTTTCACCTCCTTTCCGGAAGTGATCATGTCGATCCGCGCCGATTCGCGTTTCGACCGTGAGAATGAACACTCGCAATCGGGCGAGGAGTGGGTTTTATAACCCGGTGTCACTCACACCGGGGATCGTCAGATGCGGCCGAAACCGGTGCATCCGATGATCTGACCGTCCGTGTTGCGAACGGCCTCACCGACGACCAGCAGGTCGTCGGTGCTGCGCCCACCCGCCGCGGCGGCCTGCGCCGCGAGCAGCGAGACGACGTAGGTCGTCTCGCCATCCGGCTCGGGGAGGTTCTCCACCTCCCCGTAGACCGTCCGGTCGACGGGGATGACCACCCCGTCGAACTCGACGGGCGCCTCCGCCACCTTGGTGGTGGCGGCCCGGGGCACCAGCCCCGAGGCGGGCAATTCGGCGACCTTGCGGAAGGTCGCCGCCCGCCCGCGGCCGAAGCCGACGGAGCCGGCGATGTCGCCGGCCTCGTCTTCGGCGAGGACGACAAGGGCGTGCGGGGTGGCGTTGATGATGGTCATTTCTGACCCTCTCTCCTGACAGAGAACAGTACGTTTCGCCCTTCCGGG
>CAYWYG010000042.1:0-4171 GCA_964462335.1 uncultured Candidatus Saccharibacteria bacterium
GCGTAACCCGATCCGCGACATGCGCGACGAATAGTTGCTATACTAGAGGCTATGAACACATCACTAACATTTGAGTCGCTTTCTACTGAGTGGTCACGAACTGATAGCGAAGGTCTCGTGCGAGTCATTCCGAGCAATGGCTTTCGTGCAAGTTTCGGTATCGTCGCAAGGATAAGCCAAATCTCAGATGATGATGAGTATTATCCCGAACTTGTCATGACTCACGATACCGTTGTCGTCAAGATTGACGACCATGATGAACCACGCGCGCTTATGCTTGCGTCGCGTATTGACGAACTCCTCGATGAGACTCACGCCTAAGCAGCTACATAATTTTCATATCACGGTGTGGTCACACTATGATCAATATGCCCGCTCTATGCCGTGGCGAGAGGATCACTCTTTCTATCGCGTCCTAGTCAGCGAGATGATGCTGCAACAGACACAGGTTTCTCGTGTCGTCTCAAAGTTTGAAGCGTTTGTCACTCGATTTCCCGACATCGATATACTTGCCGCAGCGAGGCTTGCTGATGTCCTAGTAATGTGGCAGGGTCTCGGCTACAATCGACGCGCAAAGTATCTGCATGACACCGCTCGATATATCGTACGGCACGGTATACCGACGACGCACGAAGGCCTTGTCGCACTACCTGGGATAGGGGTGAATACGGCAGGTGCGATCATGGCATACGCGTACAACGATCCAACAGTTTTTATCGAGACAAATATTCGAACAGTCTTCATCCATCAATTCTTTCGCGATCAAGTACAGGTACATGATCGGGATATCATCATGTTGGTCGAACAGACGCTTGATCGTGACAACCCGCGCGAATGGTATTGGGCGCTTATGGATTATGGCTCGTATCTTAAACAATCAAACGCACGATTGCAGCAGAGCATCCAGTATCGTAAACAGGCGCCGCTTCGTGGGTCAAATAGGGAAATGAGGGGTATGTTGTTGCGTGCATTGAGTAGATCTTCGGTGGAGTATCTTGAGCTGCAGAAGAGTATCGACGATCCGAGATTTACGACGGCACTTGAGGGATTGATTACAGATGGTCTCGTAGAGAGGCGCGGCAGTCATCTGTGTTTGACAGGCGCGCGCGAGTCCTCATAATAATACATATGAGATATTTTATCGGTATATTGCTGATATGTAGTACAATCGCCGTCTCGACGACTGCGCACGCGATTGATCCCGATGCAATTACTGATGATGAACGGACGATGATCGTGAGTAGTTGTCGTAATGCTCAGAGCCGAATGCAACGACTACAATATGTTGATTCGATTGCGCGTGTCAATCGGGGTAACGCGTATGCGAATATCACGAAACTGATGGAAGCGCTCGGTAGCCGTACAGCGTACAACAGCTATAGTGTGCCTGTGTTTGTCAGCGCAACTAATTCGGCGCATGCGTTACGCGAAGAGTTTTCCGATGCCTTTACTGATTATGAGATTGCATTGCGTGACCTGATTACGTTTGATTGTGTCGGCAAACCCGTCGATTTTTACAAGCGCCTCACGACAGTTCGCGCCAAACGGGCATTGGTTGCTGCAAAGATAGACGCGATTACCGCACAGCTCGACGTCTTCTCTAGAGGTATGATTGATTTGCAAACACAGATGAGAGGTCGGCTCCAATGATCGTACAGCTGAATCGTCTTTCAACGATGATACGCCGGCATCAACTTCTCGCAGGGCTTGTCGTCGCGATCACTATCTCGCTTCTCATGACATCGCTTAGCATGTACCTATACGTTCGAAGTGGCGCATCAGGGCTCGACCTCAGTCGGCCCGGTTTCAAAGGCGAACAGAGCAAGGTCCAAAGAGAGCGAACATTTGACTTTTCATCGACGGGTAAGCTTAGTCAAAAAGATTATGATAATTTTGTAAAATTGTTTGATGAGCAACGGCGAGCCATCCAGTCGGCGGGCAGCTTTGACAGCCAGACGCTTAGTGATGAAGCGCTCGGGTTGACGGTATCACCGATTGTATCTCCTGGCCAGTAGGATAGGGTTCACGTAAATGCTCAACCCTGACGATTTTGTCATCACTCGCAAACGCAAAAAATATCGCTTTGCGCTCTTCGCCAACGCCCCCAACTGTTTTGAACTCACTGACTGGCAGATTTTTGCTCAAGGACAGACCTTGAGCAACTGTAGCGTTGAGGTGGGGGCGGGGACGGCGCTGTTCTCGGTAGAGCTCGCGACGCGGTACACAGCGCGGCAGTATATCGCGCTCGATGTCAAAGCCGATCGACTGCAAAGAGGTGCACGGTTGGCACTCGAGCGGGGTCTTACGAACATCTGGTTTGTACGTGCTCGTGCTGATCAGCTGCCCGACGTCGTACCTGAGCACAGCGTGAGTGAACTGTGGCTGACATTTTCTGACCCATTTCCGAAAGACCGTGACGCTAAACGCCGCCTCACCGCCCCGCGCTTTCTCGACCTCTACACCCGCGCCCTTATCTCAGGGTCGCACCCTGAGATCGGGGTACTGCGGATGAAGACGGACAACCACGCGCTGTTTGATTGGTCGCTTGAGCAGCTCGTCGCCCTGGGCTGGGGTATCAGAGAATTGTCGTATGATCTGCACGAAAGCAGCCTGATGGACGACTACAAAATCCTCACGACCTACGAACGCAAATGGCATGCTGAAGGCCTCGCAACAATGTATCTAGGTGCTACAAATGCGTAAAAACTGTCATATTGAATCAGTGACCGTTAAGGGGAGATCGGTTGTATTTAGTGTCCCATCGCGCCCGTCCGGCATAATATATTTTCTTGGCGTAGGTCAGGGTAAAAAAACTGTTAATCAACTTGCGATCACGCATGATGAGATTGTGTTTGTTGAAGCATTGCCATACTTATCGGTACCAGCCGATGATATCGCGCAATTTGGTCTCGATGTCGTTGCTGCTATATGTGATCGTATCGGTACAAATGTTATGCGGATTGTCGCCGCGGAATCCCAAGCTGCTCCGCTTGCCGTCGCTGCAATTACTGGTGGCATCTTAAGCCTGCCAGAGCATGTTATTTTGCTGTCGCCTCTCGGTCTTACTACACACCAGTTTGGCTCAACAGGTCCAGTGAAATACAAAGAGCTGATGAGGAGATCGCGTCTCAATTGGAGAGGAAAGTTCATGCACGGACTTGAGATGGGTGACTGGCAGACGCTTTTCGAGATTGTGTCGCAAAGCCTACGGCACATTAAAAATATTCAACCAGCGTATACATACGGCGCATCGATCGACATTAGTGATCAGATACTCTCATTGCAACACAAGACAAATATCGATATTTGGAGTTCAGATCATGATCCGCTATTTCCGTTGCATGAAATTCGTCACACATTGAAAGATGCTTCGAACGTACATTTTAATCGGCTGGAAGGGCAGACACATCCGAATCGTACAACTACCCTTGGTCTTATGCATCTTGAACAGGCTATGGGTAGCATTGTCACTGATGAGGCTAGCTAAACGCCTCGTATATATCACAGCTGTCAAAACTCACGAATGATTCATGAACTTTGAGAACCGCCGAGGGCGGCCGCGTCATGACGACGCGACCACCCTCGGGTGTGTTAGTTCTCTGTCAGGTATCCACATCGTAGATACTGCCGCTACACCACTCGACATGTGCGTAGACAAGCGAAACTCCCACGGTCGGTTTAACTATCCAGCCACCTTTGTGGGCACTGTCGACGATCCTGACGACTACATCCCTGATGGCCTTGGCGTGCTCCGCGCTCTTCGCGACGCGCTCCTCGAAGTTGTGGAGGGTAATCGCACGACTAGGTCGTTCGTCGCAATGTCGGGTTCTCTGATCGTGATGAACTTGAAGCCGAAATCAGAGCGTTTCAGAGGCCATTCTTCCACCGAGAAGAGGTTTGAGCAGAGATGCTTGAGATTTTCGATCAGCTCTTTCTCAAGCCAATCTGCCATCTGCTCCCTGATGTGTGTCTTGTACTCAATGATGATCTGGGGCATATACACCTCGTGTCTGGGAGTTGTTGTTGGGCGATAAAAACACGACCATACTCTGTAGTTATCGCCAAACAACAAATCTGTGACAGAGAACTATAAAATTACCTCCGGAGATTGTATCTCGACGGAATAATATATTTATATCAATATATATCTATCTTGTCAATATTTCCTTGA
>CAYWYG010000043.1:0-4085 GCA_964462335.1 uncultured Candidatus Saccharibacteria bacterium
AGAAGAAAGATGAAGGAAGATAAAGTCACAAATTATAAAGATCTCGTCGTGTGGCAAAAGTCGATGGAGCTTGTGAAGAATGTGTACCTCATATGTAGGCAACTACCCGGATCCGAGCGGTTTGTGCTATCCGATCAGATACGCCGATCTGCAATATCTATCCCTTCCAATATCGCAGAGGGCCAAAAACGTCTCAACCGAGCAGAGACGATACAGTTTACCGGTATCGCACTTGGATCCGCAGCCGAGTTAGAAACACAGCTTATCTTGATTGAGCAGCTCTATGACATCCCCACTCGAGCCGAAGTTGATTCGCTTTTAGACATATCATGTATGCTGTTTGGCTTAGTACGATCACTGCGTACGTGAGAGCCACCTTTGTATCTGTAATTCTCTTCCTTCATCTTTCTTCATTCTTCTTTCTCGTTGTGATATAATCACAAGTGAAAACAAACACGTGAGGAAAAAGCCAGCAAAACGCGAGGGTATTTAAACATATTTAAATAACCGATTTTTAGCTTTGTCAAGTATCTTCACGTGAAATAATTTACCTCTGTTATTTTGAGCTTTTATCGACGATGAACCTGCCAAAAACCTACGAGCCGAAACAATATGAACCCACGGTCTACGGCTTGTGGGAGTCGAGCAACTCATTTGCGGCAACGGGGCAAGGTACACCGTACTGCATCGTCATGCCGCCACCCAATGCGAACGGCAGTCTCCACATTGGTCATGCACTCGACATGAACCTTAAAGATATTTCTATCCGCTACCGACGCATGAGGGGTGATGACGCGCTATTTATCCCTGGATCAGATCACGCCGGCTTCGAGACATGGGTTGTGTACGAAAAATACTTGCAAGAGCAGGGGAAGAGCCGTTTTGACTTTAGTCGCGAAGAACTCTACGACCAGGTATGGGACTTTGTCGAAGCACGCCGTGGCGATATGGAGCTCCAGCTCCGCGCACTCGGTATCAGTTGTAGCTGGGAGGATGGTGTCTTTACTCTCGATCGCAAAGTGATTGACACGGTCTACGAGACGTTCAAAACAATGTGGGATGACAAGCTGATCTATAGAGGTGAGCGCATCGTCAACTACTGCACCACGCATCAGACCAGCTTTGCTGATATCGAGGTTACTCACAGAGAAGAGAAATCTAACCTCTGGCATATTGCTTATCCGCTACTCGATCATATCGGGGAAATCGTCGTCGCGACGACACGTCCTGAGACGATGTTTGGCGATACGGCGGTGGCAGTTCACCCAGATGATGAGCGATACAAAAAATTTATTGGTTCTCGCATCATGCTTCCGATCACCGATCGTGAAATCCCAGTTATCGCTGATGATTCGATCGACCCCAGCTTTGGTACGGGAGCGGTGAAGGTGACACCGGCTCATGACCCGACCGATTTTGACATCGGCGAGCGCCATCAACTACCTCGTATACAGGTCATCGGGCTCGATGGAAAGATGACCGACGCGGTACCAACTGATTTTCGTAGTCTTGACACCGTAGAGGCACGAAAGAAGTTGCTCATCCAGCTCGAGAGCCATGAGGCACTCCGTAAGACAGAGGAATACACGCATCAGGTCGGACACTGTTATAAGTGCGATACGGTGATCCAACCGCTCCTCATGGACCAGTGGTTTGTACGCATAAAGCCGCTTGCCGACAAAGCGATTGAAGCGATCAAAGCCAAGAAGATCACTTTTCACCCCGCCTCGAAAGCGCGTGAGCTCACAAACTACCTCGAGCAGCTGCGCGACTGGAATATCAGCCGCCAGCCCGCCTGGGGTATCCCGATCCCAGCATTTCAAAATGTCGAAGACCCCGAGGACTGGATATTTGATACGCGCGTCGACCAGCAGACGATCACCGTCGATGGCAAGAAATACAAGAGGGAAGAGGACACGTTTGACACCTGGTTCAGCTCAGGTCAATGGCCATATATTGTAACTGATACACTAACTGATGGCAACCTCAAGAAGTTTTACCCAACCGACCTGATGGAAACCGGTTCCGACCTCTTGCGGCCGTGGGTCGCTCGCATGATTATGTTTGCCCTGTATCGAACCGACGACATCCCGTTCAAACACGTCTACATGCACGGTATGGTCCTCGACGAAAAGGGTCAGAAGATGAGCAAGAGCAAAGGCAATGTCATCAACCCGATGGATATTGTGGGTGAATACGGTTCAGATGCACTTCGTATGGGGATCGTTGCCAAGCGCAGCCCCGGACAGAACCAGGCTTTTTCAACGGCCAGCGTGGTCGCGGGGCGCAATTTCTGTAACAAACTGTGGAACATGGCACGCTACATCGAGGACAAGCTCGATGACCTCTCAGATCGCACACCTCACCCCGTAACGACTGCCGACCACTGGGTCATGCGCCAGTTACTGACCGCGTCGACAGAGGTAGGGCAGCTGATCGATGATTTCCGCTATGCTGACGCGATCGATTTGGTTTACCACTGTATCTGGGATGATGTCGCCGACTGGTATCTCGAGGCAAGTAAGAGCGAGGCAGGGCAGGGGATGCTCGCTTGGGTACTCGAAACCTGTCTCAAACTCGCACATCCATTTGCCCCATTTGTCACTGAGACGATCTGGACGACTCTCAAGTTCGAGCAAACGCTTTTGATCCGTGCTACTTGGCCAGAGGCGATCACCTATGATGAGATCGCTGCTGCCGAGTTTGACCGTCTACGCGAACTTGTGATTGAAACCCGCTATGTTGCGAGCGAGCTGATCGGTAAGCAGACAATGCTGTATGAACACGATAGCCTGATCGATGACAACAGGGGTCTTATCGCCCGATTAGCTCGTCTTGAGGACGTCCGTCATGTCGACCAACCGCGCGGGCTCCGTCTCGCTGTGCCCAATCGTGAGGCCTGGCTGGATATCGACGCCGACACCCTCTACGAGCACCAGACCAAACTCGAGCTTCGCCTCGTCCGCTGCCGTGAAGACGTAAGCCGCCTACAATCACGTCTCGCCAACGAAAATTACGTGAAGTCAGCACCCGCTCACCTCGTCGAAGAGACAAAAAGCCAGCTTTCTGAGCAGCTAGCTCTCGAGAAAAAACTCATCAAAGAACTCGACGTCCTGGCCGCCTAACTGGTCGCATAGGCGTAGGCAAGCTTGACCATAAGCATCATCTCAATCATCTTGAGACTGAGGGGTTGTTCTTCTTCGGTTTCATCACGCTCGCGACGAGCCGCTAGGGCGGCATTGTCGCCAAATGATTTGTTCATGCCAGGGTCTTTGACCATCGTTTTATCGACATGGCTATGCAGGTCGCTGAGTGCTTTGGCCGAGATATCGTCGTGCGTCCGAACAGCGGGCGTATCAGAGGATAGGATACCCAGCGCAGAACTCATCAAGACATCTTTGGCGTGAGTCGCGGTCAGAAATACCGCAACGACCAATAGACTCGAAAGCGTAGCGGTCAGACGTCGGGCAAGGGTGATGATGTTTGTTTTCATAGCGAACATATACCATACTAGCATAAGCTTTGTGATTTGTCAATATAAGTATCTGATAGATCAGTAGGCCAATCGTTCAGCCATATCAGCGAGCTCATCAGGTGATGCCTCGTAGGCGGGCGCTCGAAAATCCTCAGCGGTGTCACAGGGGATCAGTTTGACATGTGTATGCGGCGCTTCAAACCCCTCTATCACCAGACATACTCGCTCAACCTGCAACTCATCACGCATGTTCTGCATCAGTAATTTTGCGGTATGCATCAGGGCAGTAAAATCCTCGTCGTCCAGATCATCCGCATGATCAACCTGTACCTTTGGTACAACGAGTGTCATACCGGGCTGAACGGGGTTGATATCGAGAAAGGCAAACGTCCGCTCATCTTCGTAGATCTTATAGCAGGGGACCTCGCCTTTGATAATTCGGGTAAATATACTGTCGTACATAGCTTTAGTATATCACTTGTATCTGTTAAAATAAGACACCGACCCCATCAACACGTACACGGAGAGGTGCAGGAGTGGTTGAACTGGCCGCTCTCGAAAAGCGGTATAGAGCAATCTATCGAGGGTTCGAATCCCTCCCTCTCCGCCA
>CAYWYG010000044.1:0-3995 GCA_964462335.1 uncultured Candidatus Saccharibacteria bacterium
TATTCATGTCCTAATTATATCAAAAATTAGCACTCGTGCAATACGAGTGCTAATAATCTAATTTTCAGTATACAATTTTCAATTTAAAAAATCTTCAATTATCCAATGATCAATTTGACCGCAAAGAGTTTACAATCTTCTGGAAAATCATTGTCAGTTCGTGCGCTTCCTTGCGCATAGTGATAAGACTGTCATTTTTTCCGTCAAACTGCAATAGAATATCTAGCCAGTATTCAGTCTCGGCACACTCCTTTTTCGCAATGTAAATCTTATTTCTAAAATCGGTCTTTGATGACGCATTGTTGGCTTCGGCATAATTCGCGCCGATACTAGTAGTCGAACGAACCAATTGATCAATAATTGATCTCATAATAGGCTGATTGATTGTTTGACCGTATTTTATAACCACTACACTAAAATCAAGTGTGCGTTGACGAAGATCGTACTTCAAGTTATCTGCCATAGCGTATTGTTTGATTATTGATCACTGTAAATTTAATGAAAATTGTAAACAGTAAATTGTAAATTATGCGCCATCAAATATTCAGCTCAACCAACCGGTTGATAGTCTTTTCCGTTATCACACGGTTTGCCAGATCACGGCGCGCTTCGGGGCTATCGAGTTGCTCGGCCATCTTCGGCGCCTCTTCTTTGCGCTTGGCGAGTTCGGCATCGAGTTCGTCTTTGGTTACTTCGATCTTTTCGGCTTTACTGAGTTCAGCGAGCACTAGGCCAGCCTGCACACGGCGTGTCGCCATAGGACGCAGCTCCGCATCTGTAAGCGCTTCTTTATCGCTATAGCCCTGCATCTTGATATAGTCATCCATCGTTTGTCCACGATACATCAGATTTTGCGTGAGATCGCGCTCGAGCGATTGTAGCTGATCGGCCACTAGTACTTCTGGTACTGGCACGTCGCTTTTTTCGACCAACTCACCGAGCAGGTCATCTTTGAGTTTGTCGAGAGCTTCTCGTTCTTTTTGGGCGGTCAGCTCGCGCTCTATGTCAGCACGTAGTTCTTTGGCGCTATCAAACGGACCTGATTTCTTCGCAAATGCGTCATCAACACTAGGTAGTTTCACCTCATTGACTGTGGTGAGCGTCACCGTAAATGTCACTTTCGCATTTTTGAGGTGGTCAGCGTGATAGTCTTTTGGAAACGTCACACTGATATCAAATGTCTCACCCGCTGCGTGCCCAACAATCTTTTCTTCAAATCCTGGGATAAAGGTGTGACTGCCAAGCGTGAGGGGATAGGCTTCGCCTTTGGCCCCCTCGATACTCACACCATCTTTGTCTTTGCCCTCGAAATCGATCACTACCTCATCACCATCGTGTGCCGCACGCGTCACGGCTACCTTCTCGGCAAAGCCGCGCTGCATACGCTCGAGCACTTGGTCAATTTCAGTTTTCTCAACCTTGACTGACGCTTTTTTGGCCTTGAGTTTCTTGTAGCTACCCAGTTTGATCGCTGGCAAGATATCGATCGTCGCCGTAAATTCCAGCGTGTCATACGGGACAAATTTGGTCAGCTCTAGCTTGGGCTGATCGAGCACGCGCAGTGTCTCACGAGCAATGACGTCATTGAGCGCATAGTTGATCGCGTATTCCACGGTCTCGCTGCCGAGCGCATTGGGATCGATGTTTTTCTCGATGAGATTTGCCGGCACTTTGCCTTTACGAAAACCTGCCACTTTGACCGAACGGCCAAGTTGTTTCACGGCCGCGTCTTTGGCCTTACGGATAGTCTCAGTGTCGACAACGACGACGACAGAGACCGATGTAGGAGATAATTGCTTGAGAGTGTGTTTCATAGCTATCTAGTGTAACAGATCAGCTATCGCCACGCGACCATAAGCGCCATTTGCATATATACACGCACTCCGAGATCGTACAACGTAAATAGCTTTATCGCTCAAACCCCAATACCGACCTACTTCTCATATATTCAACACCCATTGACTATATGAGGAGTAGGAGGACGAAAATCCCTCCTACCTTATGGCTCGATTCAGTCACCATCGCGTGATGACGCCGAAACCATCATGAGAAGGACCAGGATGCCAGCTGTGATCCCTGCAAAAGCGTTGCCCGTGACTGCACCTACGAGAAGTGCTACTAGGATGGGGATCACCGCGTAGTACATAATCATCAGCAGAATCGGCAGCATGATGAGCGCCAGCACACCGATTACGACGTTTTGAAACGTGACGTCCATCAGGGACCTTTCGTCCTCGGCCACACGTCATTGCTGAACGCGTAGCAACTATATCCTATACCGTAACCATTTGGCCGCGATATCTTGTACTACAATACAACGATATTGACTAATTTACAATCAAATATCTAATTCGTCTTGCACTGGTTTCTGAGAGCGCTTTTGTGATCGGCGACGGTCTTTGATAGTAGTGACGATACGCTCAAATGATAATTCTTCTTCAGTCTCACTAGCGACGTCTTTGAGTTTGTAGATCTCATCTTCGATCTCTTTTTCACCGACGAACATAAGGTAATTGATCTGTTGCTTGACGGCAGTACGAATCTGCTTGTCAAGTTTGCGACCGGTCATGTCGAGTGCGACTCGGACACCTTCTCCGCGCAGATCATCAGCGAGTTTGCGGGCAGCTTTGTGCACATCGCCAAGTACAACCATGTAGACATCAGTCGTCGAGACAAATTTGGGCAAGAGACCATGCGATTCGAGGAATAGTTGGGTCATCGTCAGGCCGGGCGCAAACCCAACGGTCGGCACCGGTTCGGCACCAAATAACCCGACTAGTCCGTCGTACCGACCACCCCCAAACATGGCGCGATTATTGTCGGGGTGGTTGTCAAACACCTCAAACACCATACCGGTGTAGTAATCAAAGCCACGCATCAGACTGATGTCAAACGCAGCGTTGTCAACTCCTGCTTCATGCAGAAGTGTGAAGAGACTCTGTACATCGCGTACCACATCACTATCGAGCAACTCGCGAGGCAAACCGGCCATCGTCGTCGCGTCGAGTAATTTCGCGATTTTATTCATACCATCAAAGTGATTTTCGCCGAATATATCACGTGCTTGCTGGTCGAATTCTTCGCGAGGCAACTTGTCCTTGCGATCAAACAGTTTGATCATCATCTGCGACTGTACGACATCGAGTCCGAGATACTCGCTCATCATGAGGTTTATCATACGGCGATTGTTGACACGGATACTGTACATCTTGGAATTAGCACCAAATGCTTTCATGATCCGATCGGCCATGACGATGATCTCGGCATCAGAGGTGACATCATCGATACCAAAGATATCGGCATTGAGCTGCCAAAACTCTCGCTCGCGTCCGCGCTGTGGCCGTTCGTAGCGCATAAATTGTGCGATATTGTACCAACGGACAGGATAGCCCAGCTCTTGACGCCGCGCTGCTACCATACGACTGACGCTAGGGGTCATCTCGGGACGGATCGCGACATTGCGACCGCCACGGTCGGTAAACTGATAGGTTTGTTCGTTGACGATCTCTTGACCTGTCTTCGCGGCATACACATCGAGCGGCTCTAAAAGTGGTGCATCATACGCCTCATACCCAAAACTTTCCGCCACACGACGCCAGACGCCGAATATATAGCTGCGTACTCGCATATCTTCCGGATAAAAATCACGTGAGCCTTTGTAGGGTTGTGGCGACAGTCCTGACATAGTATCTGTTATTGTTGCATGTTTCACACCGTTTTGCAAGGATAAGCGTCATTTTAGGAGTGTTGCCTCGACCACTCGTACATTGCGATGGCGGCTGCGTGTCCGACGTTGAAACTACGAGTGCTGCCGTACTGGTCGATATGGAGCACTTTTTCAGCAATGGAGAGAAACTCATCAGAGAGACCGGGGCCTTCCTGGCCGAATACCAGGCAGACATTTTCGGGTAATTGAGTCTTTTGTAGTGACTCGGAAGTGCAATTATTTTCAATTGCAAATATATGGACGTCTCGCGATTTCATGTCAGCGACAA
>CAYWYG010000045.1:0-3324 GCA_964462335.1 uncultured Candidatus Saccharibacteria bacterium
AGCCCCGCTTGCCACCGTGGATTGGTGGGGCGGGGCAAACGCATGTCATGCGCGGGTTCTACCACGGTAGCCACGCACGCAGCTGGAGTCGTCGTATACCGACAAGGAGCGGCGAGCCCGCGTCAACGGTGCGACGCAACTCGTTGACGAGCCAGTTGGCCTCGAGTCCGGCGGTGATGTTCGTCCACAATTTAGTGTGGAACATCCCAGCCAGCTTCTCCAGCCGTGCTCGACACCACTGAGTTCTCAGCTCTATGAGCTTCAGCGGGTCACTCGTAGTCTCATGACTTTGAGTCATATTAGCTCACTTTCAAAGAGGGACGTGCGTCAAAATAATTATAGAATATTATAAATAAAAAGTCTACAAAACGGGGTAAAAATATGCTATACTAAGAACAAATAATTTCATGGCATGTTGCCAACATGCTAGGAAGGAGCGTACCTATGGCAGACGTCAAACTAGAAGATATCGTGAGCCTTGCGAAGCGACGTGGGTTTATCTATCAGGGGAGTGAAGTCTATGGGGGGTTAAGTGGTACTTGGGATTATGGTCCACTTGGTGTTGCGCTCAAACGCAATGTGATGAACCTCTGGTGGCGCATGTTTGTCGAAGAACGCGACGATATGTACGGCGTCGATGCGGCGATACTCATGAACCAAAAAGTCTGGCAGGCGAGTGGACATGTCGATACGTTCACCGATCCCCTCGTGGAATGCTCTGAGTGCAAAGGACGTTTTCGCGCAGACAAGCTAGATGACCCAAATACCTGTCCGACTTGTAAGAAAACTGGTACGTTTGGCGAAGTACGGGCTTTCAATATGATGTTTCGTACCAATGTCGGTCCCGTGGAAGACGAGAGCTCTATCAGCTATCTTCGTCCCGAAACCGCCCAAGGTATCTTCACTAATTACAAAAACGTACTCGATAGTTTCTATCCTGACTTACCATTTGGTATCGCGCAGCAGGGGAAGGCGTTTCGCAACGAGATATCCCCGCGTGATTTCGTATTTCGCTCACGCGAGTTTGAGCAGATGGAGATCGAGTATTTCGTGCGTCCAGACAAATGGGAAGAAGCATTTGAGGCGTGGCGCGTACAGATCCACGAGTGGTTCAAAGCGCTGGGGCTCGACGAGTCAAAAGTACACGAACTCGATGTACCGGCCGATGACCTGGCGCACTACAGCAAGCGGACGATTGATTTTGAATTTGATTTCCCGCATGGGCGTGACGAGCTGCTCGGTATGGCGTATCGTACCGATTTCGACCTGCAAAATATCCAGCGGGCGAGCGGCAAAAGTATGGAATACATCGTGAAGGGGACGAACGAAAAACTCGTACCGCATGTCATCGAGCCGAGTTTTGGTGTCGAGCGAGCGCTGATGGCGGTGCTGTGCTCGGCGTACCGCGAAGACGAGCAAAATGGCGAAAAGCGCGTGTATTTGGCGCTGCCAGAACACCTCGCACCAGTTAAATACTGCGTCTCGCCACTGCTCAAAAACAAGCCTGAGCTGGTTGCTAAGGCTCGTGAAGTCTATGCTGCTCTCAAGAAAAAGCACGGTGCGGTCATGTGGGATGACAACGGCAACATCGGCAAGCGCTACCGCCGTCAAGACGAAATCGGCACGCCGAAATGTGTGGTGATTGATTTCCAGACGCTTGAGGACGGTACGGTGACGGTACGGGATAGGGATACGACAAAACAAGAGAGAATAAACGTTGATGAGCTCGTATCGCTCTAGATACGGATTATTGCCAGGTTCATCGTATGATGAAGTCGTCGCCATTGCGCGCCGAGAATTTAACACGATCCGTAAAATGACTAAACGCCAACCGTATGTGCGATCCAAATATTTCCGCGGCGACAAGATATTTGTGACTGTATTTTGGGATCATTTGATGCAGAAACACCGTAAAGATCGTCTGAAAAGATTGAAATTTTATCGTGCTGCTATAGACTTGCTCCGTAACTCAACACTTACCCCAGATACAATATTTAGCGAGCAACAAAAAGATACCATGCTACATCGTTTTTATGGAACTACTAAAGACGGAATTAGTTACTGTGTGCAAGTGAAAGAAGATAAGCGCTCTGGCAGAAAAGACTTCATGTCCGTATTTGACAAAAAAGTTATCAAATAAAAATCTCCCGCGTTGTAGCTTAGAAACTACCGGCCGGAGACTTCATAGCAACACGAATCGTTGAGGAATGTGTTGTATGATTATGATAGCAAAAATATGTAAAAAGTCAATGAGATATAATAAGTATAAGATCAGAATTATGTCCGAGCAATTTGAATCACGGCTAGAAAAACCAGAGGCGCTTCGCGGTGCGTTGCAAGAAGCGTTTGATCGATGTGGGTTAGGGCGCGTGACAGAGTATTCACTGGTAGATGTCGGGTTTGAGGACTACAACGTGATCGTGGTGAACGAGGTGGGGCAACGATACTTTGTCAAAGTACTCGCAAAATCTCGTACGTACGAGGAAATAGCAAGGTACGCCAATATCATCGAGGCGGCGATTGCTGCTGGCGTGAATCATCCGCCAATGTATCGCGACGAGCAGGGTAGTTTACGTATCGATACGGCAAGCATGTCAATGTTTGTCATGGATGTGGTTGATGGCCGGACATTTTATGAGAGTGAAACAGTGCCCAATGATGAGCAATTGAAGAAAATTATGGATCAAGTCGTGAAGATATCTCGCATACCTCTCGTGCCTACCTATGAATATGATGGCTGGGCGATTCCGAATATTCGTGAAATGCATCGCAAAGTATCCTCACATATCGATCAAGATGCGAAACCATACATAGATGAGGCGCTACGGCAATATGAGTCGCTGTCGGTAGCTGAACTGCCGACATGTTTTGTGCACGGTGATCTCACTAAAGCGAATATTATCGCGGGTAATGATGGCAATATCTATATCATTGATTTTTCTGTTGCAAATATCTATCCTCGGATACAAGAACTTGTCGTCATGGCGACGAGTTTGATGTCTGGCAGTGGAAATGAACTGCCGATTCGTGAACGATTGCAAAAGTTGGCGAACCTCTATATCGCAGCGGGCGGTGAGCTAAGCGAGCTAGAACGTGAAAGTATGTTCCCGTACGCGCTGGCTGGATTTGCGATGGAATATCTCGGTGCACTCAATGAGCAAGTGACGCATGGTGATAGTGATGAGATTTATCATTGGAAAGAACTCGGTATCAAGGGGCTTAAGGAAGCGTTACAATAAATTATATGAAACTACTTCTCACATCTTCAGGGCTTAGTAAACGGCACATTGGTGAAGCGTTGCAAGATATGGTTGGTAAAGCACC
>CAYWYG010000046.1:0-2903 GCA_964462335.1 uncultured Candidatus Saccharibacteria bacterium
CACCACCGATCAGCGACAGCGCGCTCCCAGCGATAATCGCCAGTATCATAAGCCAAAGTGTATCCATATCCAGCAGTGTATCGCCCATTCTATGGAGGTGCAAATTTGTTGCAATAAGTCGCGTTTTCGCCACAAGATTGTCATACTGACCTATTTGTTGTATAATGAACTTAATTTCGTCGAGCGGCGAAAGTCGCGCGCGAGATACATGAAAGTATCACAGCCCCAAGACCACCGCTCCGAAATCGGAGCTTGAAAACAAGGAAGTGCACATGTCATCAATACCACGAGACGCAGTCAGAAAACGCAAGCAAGATGATGCCGCTGGGCGCGCCGCCAGAGCTGCAGGGTATCAGCGCGAGCTCGCCGTGAGGTGCTGGACGCGCGACGGGCTACTCGACGAGATTCGCGCCGCGGCAGTCGACGTCATCGCTCGTGCACTGAATGACGAGCAGCTGTGGTATACCCGCGGCAAAATGCAGCGGCTGCATAGCAGTAGGAAGTGGTACTTGCTAGGAGGGCGCCGCAAGATTGTGGTAGCGATAGCACCGATCGACATGCCGGAACTCAACGACACGCACGCCTATGTGAGCGAGAAGGGCGAGCTCTTCTTCTCGCGTCGACTCAGTCGTCAGACATACAACTGGACCAACATGCAACCCCCCGAGGAAGCATTTCCGATACACCACAGTATCGACGACATGGACAGAGATATCGCCGATCTCAGACGCATACTGGGTGGGTTCCAGTGGCGTAGCAAGGCACACTAACACGCGCCCCCTCAAGCTCCAAGCCCCGGCATCACACCGGGGCTTGGTTCATGTAACGACACATCAAAAAAACCGCCCCTCGTACAAGAGAAAGCGGTTATTGATTTCACCATAAGGTACCAGGTAAGGGTGGGCATCACCTGGTACCGTACAGCCCTTCAACCCACCCGGGCAACGCACGCGAAGCGCTATCAGTATATTGATCTACGTACTGTGCGCCCCTATCGGATGATAGGGTTGTTCGATACTCGCTGAGTGTGGTCCGCCTTTGATGGAATTTCCTCATGAGAGAAAATTCTATGTCGGGGTCCGCCTTGGGGGCGGATAAAGTTAAAGGGGTTAGTATGCGCACCAGACTGTTGATTGAAGTGGAGGGTAGAAAACTTCAATCGCTGGTACGCACCCTAACAATTATCTGTTATGATAAATGTTAAATGGGGGTATAAGGTACGTTCAGTCAGCCTGAAGCTGACCTTACTTCTCCATATTAGCACAAATAACACATATTGTCAACACTTTTTTACATAATTATCTATGAAGATCAATGATATACGTCCAGATGAGCATAATTTTCTCAAGAGACTGAGTACCATTGCCGATCCGCCAAAATGCTTATACTATATTGGCAATCTTCCAGAACCGCCCCGACTTACCGTCGCCATCGTCGGCACGCGCCGTCCGACTGTCTATGGCCGTGGCGTGACGCAGCAGATAGCCGACGCGCTGGCCGCGCGCGGCGTTCTGATCGTCAGCGGCCTTGCTCTCGGGGTCGATGCGATCGCCCATACTGCCGCCCTCGATGCGGGCGGGCACACGCTCGCGGTCGTCATCGGCAGCCCCGACCAGCCTGGCCCTCATACCAACCGAGCCCTTGCTGAGCGCATGATCAAAAATGGCGACGCCATACTCAGCGAAGGCGAGCCGGGCAGTGGTTTTGTCGGCCCCTGGCAATTTGTGGTTCGTAACCGCTTGGTCAGTGGACTAGCCGACGCCATCATCGTCACCGAGGCAAATATCAAAAGTGGTACCATGAGCACTGTCGCGCACGCACTCGAGCAAGGTAAACCAGTCTATGCCGTCCCCGGACCGATCACCAGCCCCTTGAGTGCCGGCTGTAACCGTATGATCGCCCAGGGCGCCACCCCGATCACCGATATCGACTCGCTTCTCAGTGATCTAGGACTGACGGGGCAAAGCAAGATCCTCCTCGGTAAAACTGATGCAGAAGCAACGGTGTTGCAATTGCTACAATCGGGTGTCTCTGATGGTGATGAGCTGTTGTCAGCCTCACAACTCGCACCTGAGGAATTTTCCACCACCCTCACCATGCTCGAAATCCGCGGTCTCATCTACCCCCTCGGCGGCAACCGCTGGCGGATATAGATGGTGGACATTAGACGATGGACGTTAGATGTTAGATATTTAGAGGTCATTGTATACGCTCTTACTCGATAGAGTAAAGTAATCAACAGATTTTGATTTATCAATGATTTTCCGGAGGCTGGATATTGACAAATATGATGAAGTGTGATAAGATAAGAATTGACGCCGACAGGCGCTGTCCTTGTCGCCGACTTCCCAATCGACCAGTTAGCCAGTTAGGAACGAGACATGGAAATCATCGCAACCATCTTTTCCTGGGTGCTCTGCATCCTCGGGTGGGCATTGAAGTACGTGCTCATGGGCGCCATCCTCGGGGGCGCGAACCATGCGTGGCAGAACCACGAGTGTCTCGAAAGTTGCCACCGAGGGGACGACTGTGGTCATCCCCTTGCCACGGGTGGTGGCTACATCCTGTGGCCGATCGTCATACCCGCTGTCATCGCGTACGAGTTCGTACGTAGTGGCCTGCTCCGAAGAGTAATCGTATTCTTGGGTCTCGCCGAGGACTACGACGACGCGGACGACGAGCGAGATAAGCTCCGCGCCCAGCTACACTGCGAAAGGGCGCGAGCCCAGAACCTCGCAGCTCGGCTCCCAGGCCAGTACGACCGGAACGGTAATCCGGTCGACTCCTGACTTTCTGGCATCATTGGGAAGTTACGCCGACCACACGACCCTGAAAGGGAAAGCGCGGCCGGCGCGCCAAGCAGCAGAGTATCGAGACCAATAGTGGTACTTCGGTGCCGCTCT